>JAICJK010000311.1 GCA_025928415.1 Solirubrobacteraceae bacterium
CGGCGAGCGCGAGGAGCCGCCCGCGGGCGCAGCGGGCGCGTCCGGCGCAGGCGCCGCGGAACCGGGCGAGCCCCGCGACCGCGCCGCCGCCGATCGCCCCGCCCTCCCGATCGGCGAGCAGGCCCGCCTCGACCTCGGCGAGGACGTCGAGTGGCACCGCCCCGGGCCGGCGCTGCTGAAGCGGACCAGCGCCGAGAACCAGCGCCCCGACACCCGCGGCCAGGAGCACATCGCCCAGCGCCTGGTCGAGGCGCTGTCGCACTTCAAGGTCGACGCGAAGGTCGTCGGCACGGTCGCCGGCCCGCACATCACCCGGTATGAGCTGCTGCTCGCGCCCGGCACGAAGATGAGCAAGGTCTCCCAGATGAAGGACGACCTCGCCTACGCGCTGGCCGCCACGGAGATCCGCATCCTCGCCCCGATCCCCGGCAAGCAGGCCGTCGGCGTCGAGGTCCCCAACGCCAAGCGCAAGATGGTCACGCTCGGCGACGTCTACGGGGCGGCCCCGGCCAACTCCAGCCCGCTGACGGTGTGGCTGGGCAAGGACGTCAGCGGCAAGGCGATCCCCGCCGACCTGGCCAAGATGCCGCACCTGCTCGTGGCCGGCACCACCGGCGCGGGCAAGTCGGGCTGCATCAACGCGATGCTGTGCTCCGTGCTGCTGCGCGCCACGCCGGAGGAGGTGCGGCTGGTGCTCGTCGACCCCAAGCAGGTCGAGCTCAACCACTACGAGGAGATCCCGCACCTGCTCACACCGGTCATCACCTCGCCGCGCAAGGCCGCCAACGCGCTGCAGAACCTCGTCAAGGAGATGGAGTGGCGCTACGGGATCATGTCGATGGCCCGCACGCGCTCGCTGCCCGAGCTCAACAAGCACCGCCTCGCCAACGACCAGGACCCGCTGCCCTACATCCTGTGCGTGATCGACGAGCTCGCGGACCTGATGATGGTCGCGCCGGCCGACGTCGAGGACTCGATCATCCGCATCGCGCAGAAGGCGCGCGCCGTCGGCATCCACCTCGTGCTGGCCACGCAGTCCCCGCGCGTGGACGTCATCACCGGGATGATCAAGGCCAACGTCCCCAGCCGGATCGCCTTCTCGGTCTCCTCGCAGACCGACTCCCGCGTGATCCTCGACCAGAACGGCGCCGAGTCGCTGCTGGGCATGGGCGACATGCTGTTCAGCGCCGTCGGCTCCTCCAAGCTGCACCGCATCCAGGGCGCCTACATCGACGAGGCCCAGATCGCCAAGCTGACCGCGTTCTGGGCCGCGCAGGGCGAGCCCGAGATCCGCGAGGACCTGCTGGCCGAGGTCGCCGCCGAGGACGACGGCGGCGGCCAGGGCGCCGACGACGGCTTCGACCCCGACGAGGACCCGCTGCTCGGCGACGCGATCGAGCTCGTGGTCGAGATGGGGACGGCGTCGACGTCGATGCTGCAGCGCCGCCTGCGCCTCGGCTACACGCGCGCCGGCCGGCTGATCGACATGCTCGAGCGGCGCGGGGTGATCTCGGGCTACGAGGGCTCCAAGCCGCGGCAGGTCCTGGTCAGCGCCCCGGACCTCCCGCGCGTCCTGGCCGCGCTGGGCGGCGCGGCGGCGGCGCCCGACGAGGAGCCCACCGCCGTGCAGCCCGCGCCCCTGCCGGACGCCGACGACGTCCTGGACACGGCCGGGGACGAGCCCGGCGACGGGCCGCCGGGCCCCTGACGCCCGGCGCCCCGCCGAGCGCAACGGGCGTCGCAGGTCCGCCGCGCCCCCGCAGGTAGCCTCTGGCGCTCGGATGACGGAGATCGGGACCACCCTCAGGGAGGCGCGCATGCGCGCCCGGATCGACATCTCCGAGATCGAGGCGGAGACCAAGATCCGCGCGAAGTACCTGCGGGCGCTGGAGAACGAGGAGTGGAACCTGCTCCCCGGCCCGACGTACGTCAAGAGCTTCCTGCGCACCTACGCCGAGGCCCTCGGCCTGGACGCCAAGCTCCTGGTCGAGGAGTACAAGGTGCGCCACGAGCGCCTGTCCGAGCAGGAGCTGCGGCCGATCGGGCCGCCGGGCGCGGCGCGGCGGCCGCCCCAGCCGATGCGGATCCCGCGCTGGACGCCGGTGGCGGCGGTGGTCGTCGCGCTGCTCGTGGCGCTGTTCGCGCTCGGCAAGCTCGCGGGCAACGGCGGGGACGGCACGCCGACGGGCGCGGCCGGGACGACGGCCGCCCGGACCACGACCCGGAGCACCACCGCCACGACCGCGCCGTCCCCGGGCACGGCGCCCGCGCACAAGGCCAAGCCCGAGCCGCGCCCCGCCTCGCTGCAGATCGTCCCCACGGCGCCGGTCTACGTCTGCCTGACCGCGGCGGGGGACCGGCGCCTGATCGACAAGCAGACGCTGACGCCGCCCACCCCGACCGCGACGTTCCGCTCCACGCGCTTCGCGCTCAGCCTCGGCAACACCCAGGTCAAGCTGCGCGTCGACGGCCACACGCGGACGCTCGCCCCGTCCTCGGTCCCCGTCGGCTACGAGATCACCCGCGGCCACGTGCGCCGCCTGCCCGACAGCCGCCGACCCACCTGCGGCGCGTGAGCGCGCGCGCCGCGATCATCGTCACGGGGACCGAGGTCCTGACCGGCAGGGTCGCCGACGCCAACGGCCCGTGGGTGGCCCAGCGGCTGTTCGCCCTGGGGGTCGACCTGGCCCACATCGACGTGGTCGGCGACCGGCCGGAGGACATCGAGGCCGCGCTGGCCTTCCTCGCCGGCGGCGGGATGGACCTCGTCATCACCACCGGCGGCCTCGGGCCCACCGCCGACGACCTGACCGCCGAGGTCGTCGGGCGCTTCCAAGGCCGCGAGCCGGTCCTCGACACGGCGCTGGAGGCCCGCATCGCGGAGATCCTGCGCGGGATCGCCGACCGCTGGCCGGGGCTCGACCGGGCGGCCCTGGACGCGGGCACGCGCAAGCAGGCGGTGGTCCCGCGGGGCGCCGAGGTCCTCGAGCCCGTGGGGACGGCGCCCGGCCTGGTCGTCGCGCCCGCGGCGGGCGCCGGTCCGACGGTCGTCGTGCTCCCCGGGCCGCCGCGCGAGCTGCGGGGGATGTGGCCGGCGGCCGAGGCCTCGGCGGGGTTCCGGGCCGCCGTCGCGGGCGCCACGACCTACCGCGAGGCGGAGCTGCGGATGTTCGGCATCCCCGAGTCGGAGATCGCCGAGACGCTGCGCCGCGCGGAGGGCGCGGGCGTCGACCTCGGGGCGCTCGAGGTCACCACGTGCCTGCGCCGCGGCGAGGTCGAGGTCGTCACCCGCTACGAGCCCGCGGCACAGGCGGCCTACGACGCCTTCGCAGGCGTGGTGCGCGAGCGCCACGCCGGCACGCTGTTCAGCGAGGACGGCTCCTCGGTCGAGCAGGTCGTCGCGCGGCGGCTGACCGAGCGCGGCTGGACGATCGCGACGGCCGAGTCGTGCACCGCGGGGCTCCTGGCCGCGCGGCTGACCGAGCTGCCGGGCTCGAGCGCCTACGTCGCCGGCGGCGTGGTCGTCTACTCCGACGCCGCCAAGACGGCGCTGGCGGGCGTCGACCCGGAGCTGATCGCCGCCCACGGCGCGGTCTCCCCCGAGGTCGCCCTGGCCCTCGCCGAAGGGGCGCTCGCGCGCCTCGGCGCCGACGTGGGGGTGGGGATCACCGGCATCGCGGGGCCGGGCGGCGGGACGCCGGACAAGCCGGTCGGCCTGGTCTGCTTCTGCGTGGCGGCCCGCGACGGCCGGCGCCTGGCGCTCCGGGAGCAGATCCCGGGCGGCCGGGCGGACGTGCGCGACCGCTCCACCACCGTCGCGCTGCACCTCGTCCGGCGCCTGCTGGCCGGCGCGGGGGACCGCGCGCCCGCGTGAGGCTGTTCGTCGCCCTCGAGCTGCCGGGCCCGGTGCGCGACGCGCTGGCGGCGTGGGCGACGCAGGTGACCGGTGGCGACGAGGCGCTGCGGGCGGTGGCGCCCGGGGCGCTGCACCTGACGCTGGCCTTCCTGGGGGTGCGTGCGCCCGCCGAGGTCGGC
>JAICJK010000131.1 GCA_025928415.1 Solirubrobacteraceae bacterium
GCGCCGTGGCCGTCCGCCCCCGCATCCACACCGCGCCGGGCGGCCCGGCGGGGCGGCGCCGGCGGCGGCGCGGGAGGTCGCGGGTGACCGCGGCGAGGTCCGCGCGCACCGCGGCGGCATAGGTGCGCGCCAGGCGGGCCTCGAGCTCGGCGGCCTCCAGGCGCCCGCTGCGGTAGGCGCGACCCAGCCGCAGCGCCACGCGCTCGCGCGCGGCATCGGAGACTCGGAGGTCGAGGCGGTCGGCGCCGTGGCCGACGTAGCGCTCCGGCGCCGCCGCGAAGCGCCCGGCGCAGGCCTGCGAGCAGAAGCGCTGCTCGGCGCCGCGGTGCACGAGCGTCACCGCCGCCTGCTCGCGGCCGAGCACGATCCGGCAGACGGGATCGACCGCCAGCCCGTCCCGGGCCTCGGTGGGCGCGCGCAGCGCGAACAGCTCGACCGGCTCGGCGAGGTTCTTGAAGCGCCTGTGGCCCAGCGGCCGCAGCTCGAGGCCGTCGAGCGCGGCGGCCGCGGCCGCGCGGGTCTCGCGCGTCATGAGGACCTCCCCGGCGACGGCGACCGAGGCGACCCGCGCCGCGAGGTTCACGGTCGCGCCGAACCAGTCCCCGCCGCGGTGGACGGCCGGGCCCGTGTGCATGCCGACCCGGACCCCGAGGACGCCCGGACGGCCGCCGACTTCGGCCACCAGGCGCCGGGCGAGCGCGACGGCCGCACACGGGTCGGCCGCGCGGAGCATCACCGCGTCGCCGATGCTCTTGACCTCCTCGGCGTCGTGGCCCGCGAGCACGCCGCGCACGCGGCGCTCGAAGTCCGCGGCCACCGCGGCCCCCGCGTCGTCGCCGTGGGCCTCGGTCAGGGCCGTGAAGCCCGCGAGGTCCGCGAACGCGAACGTGTGCTGGGGCGCGGGAGCGGGGTCGGGCACGGCACCTCCGTGGACGGAGGCGAGCCTACCCGGGCGCGGCGGCCGGCCGCGTCCTGTGCGCCATCGCACTCAGGAAGCCGAGCCGGCGTCCGCCACAATGGAAGGACCCGAATGCCCGTTCGCCTGCGTGACATCCGCCCCGAGGACAAGGCCGCTCTGGTGGCCTTCCACTCCCGCCTGTCGGAGGACACGCGCTACCGCCGCTACCACGCGATGAAGGGCGACCTGACCAGGGGCGACCTGCGCTTCCTGACCGAGGTCGACGGCCGCGCCCACGTCGCCCTGGTCGCCTACGACGGCGACCGTCCCGGCGAGCTGCTCGGCGTCGCCCGCGCGGTCGCCGACGACGAGCGCCCGGGCGAGAGCGAGCTGGCGGTCGTCGTCCGCGACGACCAGCAGGGCACGGGGCTCGGGGGCATCCTCGTCGACGGGCTGCTGCGCCGCGTCGCCGAGGCCGGCGGCCGGCAGGTGCGGGCCGACGTCCAGGCCGACAACCACCGCGCGATGCGCTTCTTCCAGGGCTTCGGGGCCCGCCAGCGCGCCGGCGCCGGGCCGGTGCGCGAGCTGGTCATCCCCACGCAGCCGCCCGGCGGGCAGCAGGGCTCCTAGTCGCCCTACGGGCGCATGCGCGGGCGGCCGGAGCCGTCCTCGCGCAGCGCGAGCACCGTCAGGCCGCCGTCCTCGAGCAGCGCGGCCATCGCCTCGACGACCTCCGGGTCGAACTGACCGCCCGCGCACCGCCGCAGCTCGGCCAGCGCGTCGGCGACCGGCATGCCGGCGTGGTAGGGCCGGTCGGAGGTCATCGCCTCGAAGGAGTCGGCGACGAAGATGATCCGCGCCTCGAGCGGGATCTCCCCGCCCTCGAGGCCGTCCGGGTAGCCGCGCCCGTCCACCCGCTCGTGGTGGTGGCGCACCCAGCGCGACTCGTCGGCCAGCCCGGCGTGGGCCAGCAGCGTGCCGCCGACCGGCGCGTGCCCCTTGATCTGGCCGTACTCGTCGTCGGTCAGCGCGGCCGGCTTGTCGAGGATCGACGCGCTCACCGACACCTTGCCGACGTCGTGGAGCAGCGCCGCGCGGCGCAGGCGCACGACGCGGTCGTGGTCGAGGCCGAGGCGCTGGCCGAGCGCGACGGCGTAGCTGGCGACGTTCTCGGAGTGGTCGCGCGTGTGCAGGTGCTGGGCGTCGATCATCGCCACGAGCGCGTAGAGGTGCGCGAGGCCGCCGTCGGCCACCGTGGCCGCGCTCTGGCCCGTGACCTCGCTGGACACCGCGCAGAGGTTCTTGCCGTTGTCCTTGGCCCACGCGAGCGCCTCCTCGGCGCGCTTGCGCAGCTGCTCGCTGTCGCCGGCGTCGTCGGGGCAGGAGGCCACGCCGCCGCTGAGCGTCACCCGCCGGTCGGGCATCACGTCCAGGCGCGACAGGGCGGTCCGGATGCGCTCGGCGACGAGCAGCGCCTCGAGCTGCGAGGTCTCGGGGAGCAGCAGGGCGAACTCCTCGCCGCCCATCCGCGCGAACGAGTCCGACGGGCGGACGGTCGACAGCACGACCTCGGCCAGGCGCCGCAGGACCGCGTCGCCGGCGGCGTGCCCGTGGGTGTCGTTGATGTCCTTGAACTCGTCGAGGTCGAACAGGACCAGCGAGGCCGAGGAGCCGTAGCGCTCGGCGCGCAGGACCTCCTTGTCCAGCGCCTCGAGCAGGAAGCGCCGGTTGTAGACGCCGGTCAGCGGGTCGCGGATGGCCTCCTCGAGGCGCTCGCGGTAGTCGCGCGCGCTCTGGACCGCCATCGCCATCTGGTCGACCAGCAGCCCGAGCAGCGTCACGTTCTCGGCGTCGAAGCCGTCCTGCGCCGGGCGCACGAGCGACACCGCGCCGACGGACCGGTCGCGGACGCGGAGGGGCAGGCGCAGGATGCACCGCCGGCCGCGCTGCGCCAGCTCCGCGCCCTGCAGGCCGGCGGGCGGCGTGCCCGCCCAGATGTGGTCGTCGGCCCAGCCGCCCGTGGTCGCGCGGAGCACCGGCCGGCCGTCCTGCTCGACGTGCATGGCGCTGCTCGTCGCGCGGGCGGCGGTGTGCAGCACGGCGAGGGCGCGCTCGACGATCGGGCCCTCCTCGAGCGTCTGCGTCATCGTCGTCGCCAGCGCCGTGAGCGCCTCGAGCTCGCGGTTGCGCCGGTGGGCCTCGTGCAGCAGCGCGCGCTCGCGCGCCATCGCGTGCTGGCGCTGGAGCAGCAGCCAGGCCTGGCGGCCGAAGGCCAGGACGAGCGCCAGCGCGAACGCGCCGCCCCAGAAGACCTCGCCGCCGCGGCCGAGGTCGCCCGCGGCCAGCAGCGCGAGCGCGACGCCCGGGAACGCGGCGACGGCGCCCAGCGGCGCGATCAGCCGCTCGAGCAGCCAGCGCCGGACGGTGGGCTCGGCCGGCGGCGGGGCGTCCTCGAGGGCGGGCAGGCCCCGCTGCGCGGCGACGGCGAGGCCGGCGCCGGCGACGGCCCACAGCCCCGCGACCCACACGGCGGCCACCGACAGCGAGCCCGTGGCGTCCGCCGCCACCAGGGCATCGCCGCCCGTCGCCGACATGCACCCGAGCAGCAGCAGCCCCAGCGTGCCCTGGCCCGGGCGCCCGGCCAGGGCCACGAGGCTGAGGCCGCACACGAGCATCGCCACCAGGTCGACGGCCACGATGCCGGTCAGGAAGGGGTCGCCGTCGCGGAAGCCGGGGACCAGGATGAACCAGGTGCACAGCGAGCCGAGGACGAGGCCGAGCAGGGCCGCGTCGACCAGCGACTCCCACTGCGCGCCGGCGAGGACGCGGCGGGCGAGCAGGACGGTGGCGCCCAGCAGCGTCGCCGACGCGCCCGCGCCGAGGTAGTAGGCGGCCCGCGAGGCGTCGCCGCCGAGCACCGAGCCGCCGACGATGAGGGCGCACGAGCCCATCACCATCGCCAGGCCCACGGCCTGCGTGCGCCACACGACGTGCCAGCGGACGTCCCGGGCAGCCGCGCGGCAGGCGGCGAAGGCGGCGCTCAGCGCCAGCAGCGGCACCGCGAAGACGAGGTCGCCGACGTGCACGCCGACGAGCGGCAGCAGCCAGACGAGCGCGATCATGACCGCCAGCCCGCTGCCCGCGTCGGCCCGCCGGTGCTCCGGGGCCGCGTCGGCCTGCTCGCGCGCCCGCAGCGCCTGGGCCTCGGCCGCCGTCAGCGCCTCCAGCGGCGAGCCGCAGCGCCCGCAGCTCGGCTCGAGGAGGGTGGCCGTCAGGCCCTCACGGCTCCACCCGCAGACGGGACAGTGGTGGACGAACGGCATCGCCCCCGGGGAAATCGGCCGTTCGCACGCTGACTTGAAGGGGCCCGGACGTTCGGGCAGAGTGGGCAGTGGCACGTCTCACTTCCCGCGGTCCGCCGCCCTCTCAAGGACGCCATGAGCCCCGACGATCCCGCCGTCATCGCATGAGCCTCGACGACCCCGCCGTGATCACCTGCTCGATCTCCGGCTCGCTCGCGAACCGCGACCAGTGCGCGGCGATCCCCTACACGCCCGCGGAGTATGCCGCCGAGGCGCGGCGGATCGTCGACGAGGGCGGGGTGCACATCCACATCCACGCTCGGCGCCCCGACGGCACGCCGTCCTACGAGGTCGAGGACTTCCGCGCGATCACCGAGGCGATCCGCGCCGAGGTCGGCGACGCGGCGATCGTCAACTACTCCACCGGCGCGATGGGCGTGTCGGTGGAGCAGCGGGTCGCCTACCTGCGCACCCTGCGCCCCGAGGTCGCGGCCCTGAACATGGGCTCGATGAACTACGCGAAGTACTCCGCCAAGCGGCGGGCGTTCGTGTTCGACGCGGTCTTCGCGAACCCGTTCTCGGAGATCATCGCCTTCCTCGAGGTCATGGAGGAGCTGCAGATCAAGCCCGAGCACGAGTGCTTCGACGTCGGGCACGTCGGCTCGCTGGCGCCGCTGGTCGACATGGGCCTGCTGCGCACGCCGCTGCACGTGGACTTCGTGATGGGCGTGACCGGCGGCATCCCGCCGACCGCGCGCAACCTGGCCGCGATGGTCGACAACCTGCCCGCCGAGGCGCACTGGGGCGTCATCGGGATCTCGCGGCCGCAGTGGATGCTCGTGGCCGCGGCGCTGACGCTGGGCGGCTCGATCCGCGTCGGGCTGGAGGACAACTTCTACCTGCCGGACGGGACGATGGCGCGCTCCAACGGCGAGCTGATCGCCAAGGCGCGGCAGCTCTGCGAGGACACCGGCCGGCGGCCGGCGACCGTGCAGGAGGCGCGCGCCATGCTCGGCGTGCGGCCGCTGGAGCCCGCGACCAGCGCCGCCGGCTGATGGCGCTGCCGCTGCAGGGCGTCCGGGTCCTGGACCTCTCGCGCCTGCTCCCCGGCCCGTTCTGCTCGCTGCTGCTGGCCGACTTCGGCGCCGACGTCGTCAAGGTCGAGGACACGGGGATGGGCGACTACGTGCGCTGGTCGACCCCGTACGTCGACGGCGTCGAGGCCTCGGCGCGCTCGGCGCGCTTCCTCGCGCTCAACCGGGGCAAGCAGTCGATCCGCATCAACCTGAAGACCGACGGCGGCCGCGCGGCGCTGCTGCGGCTCGCCGAGGGCGCCGACGTCGTCCTGGAGTCCTTCCGCCCCGGCGTGCTGGACCGGCTCGGCGTGGGCTACCAGGCGCTGCGGGCCGTCAACCCCGGCATCGTCGTCTGCGCGATCTCGGGCTACGGGCAGGACGGGCCGCTGCGCGACCGCTCGGGCCACGACATGAACTACCTCGGGCTGATCGGCCTGCTCGGGCTGACCGGGGACGCCGGCGGCCCGCCCGTGCAGTCCGCCGGCCAGATCGCCGACATCGGCGGCGGCGCGCTGATGGCCGCCTTCGGGATCCTCGCCGCGCTGCGCCACCGCGACGCGACGGGCGAGGGCCAGCTCGTCGACGTCTCGATGGCCGACGGCGCGCTGTCGTGGCTGGCGATGGACGCCGTCCGCTCGCTGCTCGGCGAGCCGCAGCGGCGCGGCCACATGGAGCTGTCCGGCGCCTTCGTCTGCTACCGGCCCTACGCGTGCGCGGACGGGTGGGTCACGCTGGGCGCGCTGGAGCCGAAGTTCTGGCAGGCGTGGTGCGCGGGCGTGGGCCGCGAGGACCTCGTCGCGCACCAGTTCGACCCGCCGGGCTCGGAGGCGCACGCGGCCGTCGAGGCGATCTTCCGGCAGCGCACGCGGGCGGCCTGGACCGCGTTCGCCGGCGAGCACGACTGCTGCCTGGAGCCCGTGCTCGAGCTCGAGGAGGCGCTGGACTCCGAGCTCGTGCGGGCGCGCGAGATGGTGGTCGAGATCGAGCAGCCGGGCGCGGAGCGGCCCGTGCGCATGCTCGGCGTGCCCGTGAAGCTCGGCGCGACCCCCGGGGACCCCCACCGCCGGCCCGCGCCCGCGCTCGGCGAGCACACCGACGAGCTGCTGCGCGAGGCCGGCTACGACGACGCCGCGATCGCCGAGCTGAAGGCGGCGGGCGCCGTGGCCGGCCCGGCCGGCGACGTCGAGGGGTCGTTCCTGGCATGAGCGACGCGGCGCCCGACGGCCTGCTGAAGATGCGCGAGCTCGCGGAGCGCTCGGGCGTCTCGGCGGGCACGATCAAGCACTACCTGCGCGAGGGGCTGCTCGGCGGCGGGCAGGAGATCGTGCGCACCTCGCGCAACATGGCCTACTACCCGCCGGAGTACGTCGAGCGCATCCGGCTCATCAAGCGCCTGCAGGAGGACCGCTTCATGCCGCTGCGCGTCATCCGGGGCGTGATGGACGACGATCCGGAGGGCGCGCGCTCGCTCGTCGAGCTCGAGGACCGGATCCTGGAGCGCGCGCTGGAGCGCGGCGAGCGGCGCGAGCGGGCGGGCCGCGCGGAGGTCCGCGAGCGCTTCGGGCTGCCCGAGCGGATGCTCGACCGGCTGGCCGAGCTCGGCGTGCTGACGCCCGACGAGCGCGGCTACGACGCC
>JAICJK010000304.1 GCA_025928415.1 Solirubrobacteraceae bacterium
AGCCCCGACAGCGTCCGCAGCAGCGACGTCTTGCCGGCGCCGTTGGCGCCCAGCACGGCGGTGATCGAGCCCTGCTGGACCTCGAAGGAGACGCCGTCGAGGGCGCGGACCGGGCCGTAGGAGGTCTCGAGGCCCTCAACCCGCAGCATCGGCGGCCTCCACCCCGAGGTAGGCGTCGAGCACCTGCGGGTCGGCCTGGACCTCGTCCGGGGTGCCGTCGGCGATGCGGCGCCCGAAGTCGAGCACGACCACCCGGTCGCACACGCCCATGACCAGGTCCATGTGGTGCTCGACCAGCAGGACCGACGTGCTCCCGCGCAACGCGCGGATGCGCTCGGCGAGGTCGTCCATGTCCTCCCCGCCGAGCCCGCCGGCGGGCTCGTCGAGCAGCAGCAGGCGCGGCTCGCCGACCAGCGCGCGCGCCAGCGCCACGCGCTTCTGGACCGGGTAGGGCAGGCTGTCCGGGCGCCGCTCGGCGACGTCGGCGACCCCCACGCGGTCCAGCGCCTCGAGCGCCAGGGCGCGCAGCGCGCGCTCGTCGCGGTCCGAGCGCGGGAGGCCGAGCAGCGCCGACAGCAGCCCGGCGCGCGCGCGGACGTGCGCGCCCACCATGACGTTCTCCACCGCGGTGAGGCCCCGGAACAGGTCGACGCCCTGCAGCGTCCGCGCGATGCCGCGGGCCATGAGCCCGTGCGGCCGGATGCCGCGCAGCGAGCGGCCCTCCCAGCTCACCTCGCCGGCGTCGGGGCGCACGAAGCCGCAGATGACGTTGAACAGCGTGGTCTTCCCGGCGCCGTTGGGGCCGATCACGCCGACGACCTCGCCGGCGCCGACGCTCAGCGAGACCTGCTCGAGCGCCGTCAGGCCGCCGAAGTGCACGGAGATGCCGTCGACCGTGAGGCTCACGGGATGCTCGCGCCCTCCGGCACGGCGATCGCGCGCTTGAGGACCTTGCCCGTCGGGCCCTTGGGCAGCTCGCCGACGAACCAGACCAGGCGCGGGTACTTGTAGGCGGCCACGCGCGCCCGCACCCACTCGCGGAGGTCGTCGGGCTCGATGGCCGCGGCGCCGTCGGCCAGCGCGACCGCCGCGGCGACCTCCTCTCCGAGACGGGGGTGCGGGACGCCGAGGACCGCGGCCTCGCGGACGGCCGGGTGCTCGTGGAGCACCTCCTCGACCTCTCGTGGGTAGACGTTGTAGCCCCCGCGGATGATGAGGTCCTTCTTGCGGTCGACGATGGTGAACCAGCCCTCGCCGTCCATGTGCCCGAGATCCCCGCTGTGGAACCAGCCCTCGGCGTCGATCGCCTCCGCCGTGGCCTCCGGGCGCCGCCAGTAGCCCTTCATCACGTTGTGCCCGCGGATGACGATCTCGCCCACCTCGCCGGAGGGCAGCTCCTGGTTGTCCTCGCCGACGACCCGCATCTCCACGCCCTCGATCGGCAGCCCGATCGTGCCCGGCTTGCGCGGGAGGTCGGAGCGGTTGGAGGACGCGACGGGGGACGTCTCGCTGAGGCCGTAGCCCTCCAGGACCGTGCAGCCGAACGCCCGCTCGAAGCCGCGCTGGACCTCGGCGGGCATCGGGGCCCCGCCCGAGGCGCACTCGCGCAGCGAGGACACGTCGAAGGCCTCGCGGCCCGGGTGGGCGAGCAGCGCGGCGTACATCGTGGGGACGCCCTGGAACAGGCTCACGCGGTCGCGCGCGATCGTCGCGAGCACCTCGCCGGCGTCGAAGCGCGCGACGAGCGTCAGGCACCCGCCGGCGGCGATGGTCGCGTTCAGCGAGCAGGTCTGCCCGAAGGAGTGGAACAGCGGCAGCGCCCCGAGCGTGACCGTCGCCTCGTCGATCGCGTGCTGGCGGACCACCGCCTCGGCGTTGCGCAGCAGGTTGGCGTGCGTCAGCTCGGCGCCCTTCGGCGTGCCCGTGGTGCCCGAGGTGTAGAGGATCACCGCGGTGTCGTCCGCCTCGCGCTCGCGCAGCTCGTGCTCGGGCTCGTGGCGCACCAGCACGCGCTCGAGCTCGCCCGGGGTGACGAACAGGCAGCCGACCCCCGCCGCCCCGGCGCCCGCCTCGGCCTCCTCGGCGAACCCGTGCCAGGCCAGCAGCATCGTGGCCTCCGAGTCCCCGAGGTAGAAGGCGATCTCGCGCTGCTTGAGCAGCACGTTCATCGGGACGACGACGGCGCCCGCGCGCAGGATCCCGTAGTAGGCGACGGCGAACTCCGGGACGTTGGGCAGCATCACGCCGACGCGATCGCCCGGCCCCACGCCGCGGTCGGCCAGCAGCGCGGCCATCCGCGCGCTCGCGAGGTCCAGCGCGTGGTAGCTCAGCTCGCGGGTCCCGAGCCGCAGCGCCGGCGCGCCGGCGCGCCGCGCGGCGGACGTCGTCAGCAGCGCCGCGAGGTTCACGCGGCATCGCCGATCGCCTGCTGGTCCCCCCTCCCGGAGTCCATGACCGCACGCTAGGCGCGAGCAGGCGCCGCGGGCATCGGGGCGATCCCACGAACTTGCGCGCCGGTCCTTGTGGGCTGCGGCCATCCGTCGCGCTTCGCCGGGGTTGCCCTTTGACAAGCGGCCCCCAGCGCGGCGAGCATCGAGCGATGGGAGGCGCGACGACGGGCCCGGTGACAGCGGGCGCCGCGGCGGTGGCCGCCGAGCGCGGGCGGATCCTGCACGACCTGCTCGAGGACCTGGAGGCGCTCGCGGAGCAGGGGATGGAGGCGATCCGCGCCGAGATCCCGGCCTACGCCGACCTCGACGAGCGCTTCGCCGAGGACGTCCGCGATCAGGTCCTGCGCCACTACCGCGCGAACATCGCGTCGTTCGCCGAGGAGCGCGACGTGACCCTCGAGGACATCGCGTTCACCCGCGGCGCGGCCTCGCGGCGGGCGCGCGTCGGCTTCGGGCTGGAGGACTACCTCGCCGCCTACCGCGTCGGCCGGCAGGTGCTGTGGGACGCGGTCGTCGCGCGCGCGGGCGAGTCGCCGCTCGGCCACGAGGCGGCGCTGACGCTCGCCACGCCGGTGATGCACTACGCGGACTTCGCCAGCACGTTCGCCGCCCGCGCCTACGTCGAGTTCCAGCAGTACGTCGTGGCCGACGCGGACCGCGAGCGCCGCGACCTGCTCGAGCACCTGCTGTCCGGCGAGCTGCCCGCGGGCGGCCCGCTGCTGAGCGCCGCGCAGGGCTACGGCATCGGCGCCGACACGCGGATGGTGGTGGTCGCCGCGGTCTCCGCCGCGCCCGGCGACGGCACGGAGATGCCGCACGCGGCGAGCGCCGCGATCGCGCGGTCCGGCCCCGGCGGCCGGCAGACGCTGGTCGTCGTGCGGCAGAGCGAGATCGTGGCGGTGCCGGTTCTGGCCCCCGGGGCCGGCGAGGGAGAGGTGTGCGACCGGCTCGAGGCGCTCGGCGAGCGCCTGCGCCGCGAGCACCTGCCGCTGACGATGGGCATCAGCACGGTGGCCGACGGAGTGGGCGAGCTGCCGCGGGCCTACGGCGAGGCGCGCGAGGCGCTGAGCTGCCTGGCCGTCAGCGACGAGGGCGGCCTCGCGGCCCTGCCGCGCCTGCGGGCCTTCGAGTACCTGGCGATGCGGGCGGACGGGACGGCGCGGCGCCTCGTCGACCCGCGCGTGCGCGCGTTCCTGGACGAGGACCGCGACCGCGGGGGCGTCCTGACCTCCACCGTGCGCACGTTCGCGAGCTCGGACCTCAACCTGCGCGTGGCGGCCGAGGCCCTGCAGGTCCACCAGAACACCGCGCAGTACCGCCTGAACCGCATCGAGGAGCGGACGGGCCGCAACCCGCGCCGCATCGCCGACCTGATCGACCTGCTCGTGGCGATCGAGCTCGACCGCTGCGGGTGCCGGGCCGCGCCGCCGCCGGGGCGCTGACGCGCCGCCGACCTGCCAGGATCGGCCCATGGACCGCACCGTGCTCTGGCGCTCGGCCCTCCTGCAGGCCGTCTCCGTGGCCGTCCTCGCCGTGATCCTCGGCACGGCGCTGCCGCGCTCGTTCTTCGAGGACTGGGGCTGGCTGGCCGGGCCGGGCGCGTGGGCGGCGTGCGCGCTGCTCGTCGCGCGGGTGCTGCGCCTGCCGCCGGCGGCGAC
>JAICJK010000573.1 GCA_025928415.1 Solirubrobacteraceae bacterium
CGGGCGCCGGCGCGCCGCTCGGCGCAGTGGCCTCGCGGGGCCCGCGCGCCGCCGGCCATCGCGACGACGTGGCCTTCGTGGTCGAGGCCGTCCACGAGGGCTACCTGCTGCATCACGGCGCGCCGCGCGTCGTCGCCACGGAGGACCCCGACCTCGCGCTGCTGGCCGGGGACCGCCTCTACGCGCTGGGCCTCGCGCGGCTGGCCGACCTCGGGCTGCTCGACGCGGTCGCCGAGCTCGCGGACGTCATCGGGCTGTGCTCGCAGGCGCACGCCGCGCACGACCCGGACCTCGCCGGTGCCGTCTGGGAGGCGGGCGCGGCGGCCATCGGATGGGGGCCGGGCGCAGGCCTGGAGGCGGCGAAGTCGGCGGCCCGGGCGGGCGATCCGGAGGCCGCCGCAGCGCTGCGCGCCGCCGCGCGGCGGCTGGCCGGCGACCTGGCGCCTTGACGGTCGCTGGTGGAGCGCCCGCGCGCCGCACGTCCTCTACCGTTTAGGCCTCGGTAAGGTTCCCGTCCCCAGGAGCCCCACAGGAGCACCGTTGCCAGACCGCAGGCAGACACAGAGCAAGTACACCCTCGATCGCCGGATCCCCGGCGCCTTCGAGGGCGAGACCGTCTCGCGCCGGCGGTTCATGACGATGTCCGTCCACACCACGGGCGGCATCGCCGCCGCGGCGTTCCTGCTGCCGGCCGTCGGCTTCGCGGTCGGGCCGATCTTCGAGAAGCACAAGGAGCCCTGGCAGGACGTCGGGGCGCCCGACGAGTTCAGCAACGACGACTACACGCCCAAGACGATCACGATCGCGCCCGGGATCGGCGAGCCCGGCAAGTCGACCGTCTACGTCCGCAAGTTCAACCCGGCGATCGACAACATCCCCGGGACCCGCAAGCCCGATCAGTACGACCACTTCATCGCGATCTCCACGCGGTGCATGCACCTGGGCTGCCCGATCCACTTCGTGAGCGCCGCGCAGCGCTTCATCTGCCCCTGCCACGGCGGCGTCTACGACTTCGTCGGGCGCGTCGCCGGCGGCCCGCCGGTCCGGCCGCTGGATCGCTTCTACACCCGCGTGGTGGGCGGCCAGGTGCAGATCGGCCCGCGCTACTCGGTCAACGAGGAGCTGCGCCGGTTCTCGCCCCGCGACCCGGGCGAGCCGCTCGACGGGATCGGGCAGTACGTGTACCCGTCGCGTCCGTCCATCCGCAAGCTCCCGAACACCTAGCGCCGCCCATGCCGAAGCTCAAGCTCCCCCTCCCCCCGATCCCGGACCAGCTCAAGCCCCCGCCGAAGCGGCCCGGCAGCGAGCCGCAGAAGCCCCTGGACGTCGCCAAGGAGGCGGGGATCACGGTCGTCGACTGGGTCGACGAGCGCACCTCGCTGAGCGGCGCGGCGCGCTGGATGATGTTCCGGAAGGTCCCGAAGGGCACCAACTGGTTCTACACGCTGGGCTCGGCGACGATGTTCGCCTTCCTGAGCCAGGCGGTGACCGGCGTCTTCCTGGCGATGTACTACCGGCCGGACGCCGCCGGCGGCGCGTACGAGTCGATGCGCTACGTCAACGACGAGGTCTTCCTCGGCGAGTTCGTGCACGGGATGCACAAGTGGGGCTCGTCGGTGATGGTGATCCTGATCTGCCTGCACATGGCCCGCACCTTCTTCTTCGGGGCCTACAAGTACCCCCGCGAGCTGAACTGGGTCATCGGCGTCGCCCTGCTGATCCTGACGTTCGCGATGTCGTTCACCGGCTACCTGCTGCCCTTCGACCAACGGGCCTACTGGGCCACGGTCGTCGGCGTGAACATCAACGGCACGGGCCCGCTCGTCGGCCCGTACCTGTCCGACTTCCTGCGCGGCGGCGCCGAGTTCAGCGCCACCACGCTGTCGCGCTTCTACGCGATCCACATGCTGCTGATCCCGGGGGCGATCATCGCGCTCATCGGCGCGCACCTGTACCTGGTGGCCAAGCTCGGCACGACCGCGCCTCCCTGGCTCAAGCCCGAGGTCAAGAGCTCGGAC
>JAICJK010000445.1 GCA_025928415.1 Solirubrobacteraceae bacterium
CCGGGCGCTCGGGCCGGCGCCCGGTGAGCAGCGTCACGACGGGGTGGCGATCGCCTCGCGCCGGGAGCAGCATTCAGGCCCTCGCGGCCCGCCGGAGGAAGCCCGGGACCCGGAACTCGGCGGGCCAGGCGCGCAGGAGCGACATCGCCCCGACGAAGACCACCGCGCTGGCCAGCGGGGCCAGGATCTCGTGGTCGAAGAGCAGCACGCCGGGCACGGCGCCGATCACGATCGCCAGGACGGGCCGGACGCTGACGCCCAGGGCCTCGTCGAGCCTCGTGCTGTGCCGGATCACCGCCAGCGCGGCCACCGTGATCAGCAGCTCGGTCGCGACGGTCAGCCAGGCGGCGGCCCTGACGCCCTGGCTGGGGAGCAGCAGGACGTTGCCGGCCACGTTGAGCGCGATCGCCACCAGGTTCTGGAAGAAGATGCTGCGCGTCGCCCGGGTGGCGACCATCACCGCGCCGAGCAGGTTGTTGACGACCATCAGGATCCCGGCGACCGACAGGATGCGCAGCAGCGGGATCGCCCCGTCGTAGCCGGTGCCCGCCGCCACCTTGACGGCGAGCCCCGCGAACAGGCCTAGGCCGACGAACAGCGGCAGCGCGGCCACCGCCAGCCAGTGCCACACGCGGGCCACGAGCTCCCCGAGCGCGACGCGGTCCGCCGCGTGCGTGGACAGCGCGGGCAGCGCGGCCGTCGTGACGAGCCCGGTCACGCCGGTCAGGATCGTCAGCAGCTTGGCCGCCGCGGCGTACTCGCCGACCGTCGGGCCGGTGATGTACCAGCCGATGATCACGATGTCGATCAGCAGGTAGATCGTGGTCATGATCGACACGATCCCCAGCGGGACGGCACGGCGCGCGAACCGCCGGCGGCCGTAGGGGGTGCTGGTCCCGGGCTCGTGCTGGCGGCCGGCCAGCACCCAGATCAGGATGCTGTTGAGCGCGGTGGTCGCGCTGACCACGCCGGCGACGCCGGGCGCCCCGAGGCCCAGCTCGGCGACTGAGATCATGCCCGCCGACTGCAGGATGCCGACCGCGACGTCGACGATCACGACCTGCCTGGTCCGGTACAGGACGACGAAGATCGTCCGCGCGGGGAACAGGCCGTAGGTGATGAGGCTCGGGGCGAGCAGGAGCATCGCCAGGCCGCGGTCGGTGTCCGTGCCCGCGGCGATGGCCATCCCGACGAGCGCGATCGTCAGCGGGATCGACCAGGCGAGCGCGATCTGGTAGGCGGCCCGGAGCATCGAGCGGCGCGCGCCCGGGTCGTGGGGGAGGTCGCGCGCCAGCGCGAGGCTGAAGCCGAAGTCGACGGCCGAGCCGACCAGGGTCCAGGTCGCGATCGCCGCGCTGTACTGGCCGTAGCCGGACGGCCCGAGCACGCGCGTCACGATCGCCGCCGTCACGGCCGACAGCAGCATCAGCACGAACCGGCGGACCGCGAGGTTCGACGCCGATCCCGCCACCCGCCGCAGGAGCGCCGGCCCGTCGGACGGAGGCGCCGCCCGCTCGGACGGGTCGAGCGTCGAGGTGTCGGCTGTCGTCATGCGATGCGGTGGCGGACGGTCCGTCGTATGCCTGCTCGCCCGGTCAAGAGCCTATCGGCCCTCCTGCAGGGCATCTTGACCTCCGGCGCCGCCTCGCGCCGCACCGCCCCCGGCGCGCCGCGGGGAGGTCGGGACGGGACGGCTCGTCGTGCGAGGCCGGGCGATCGGCGGCGGCGAGCCGCGGGAGCGACCGCCCGGGAGCTCGCCCTCCAGGGCGAGCTCCCGACCGACGACGCAGTCGTCGGCGACGTCGCAGTCGTCGGCGGCTAGGCCTTGACGCAGGTCACGTAGTGCCTGGTCGAGCGGATCGCCTTGCCCTTCGAGGGCACCATCGTCAGCCGCAGCGTGAAGCGGCCGCGGGGCAGGCCGCGCAGGTCCACCTTCGTGGAGATCCGCTTGCCCTTGACGATCTTGATCCGCTTGCCGTTGAGGAGCGCCGTGACCTGCTTGTAGTGGATGCCGGACTTGGGCTTCGGGATGCGGACGTGGACGACGCGGCGGCTCTTGCACGTCCTGGCGGCGGGCAGCGTGAGCGCCTGCGAGTCGCTCTTGGTGATGGTCTGGGTGACGTTCACCGGGGGCAGGGAGAGCGGGCACTGGGACGCGGCCCTGGCCGTGATGGGCCCGGGGGCGGCCGATGCCGCGGCGCGGGCGGACGCGGCGCCGGCGCCGGTCGCGCTGCCGGCCAGCCCGATCCAGTTCAGGCAGCCGCTGTCCTGCGTGATCCGGAGCTGCGCGGCACGCGTGCCGATCGCGGTCGGGCGGAACGCCACCGTGACGATGCACTTCCCTCCGCCCGGCGCGATCGGCTGCGCGCGGCAGGTGTCGCCGGCGACCTTGAAGTCGCCGGGGGTCGGGCCGACCATGTCCAGGTTCCGGATGACCATCGCGCCGTCGCCGCCGTTGACGATCGTGATCGGTCGCTCGGCCGAGCCGCCGACGGGCACGAAGTCGAACAGGACGAACTCGGTGGTGGTCCACAGCAGCGGCGTGCCGGTCTGCGCGTGCCCCGTGGCAGGGTGCGCCGCCGTTGCGACGACCGCGGCGCCTGTGCAGAGCAGGAGCGCCAGGCATGGCGCGATCCTGGGGTGCGACATGGTTCCTCTTCCTTGTTGACCGCGGGCGACGGGACCCACTGCAGCCATCATGACCGATCGTCCGGCGTCCTATGCATGGGCCACCTCGTACGTTGGTCCAGTTTGCGGGAACTCGCTCAGAGCCTACGCATCGGGCGCGCAACCGGCTCACAACATGTGCGTGGTGCCGCGTGACCGGGCGCGGCCTAGCCTCGCCGCGTGCCCGTCCCCAGCCACCGGCAGCTCGCCGCCTACGCGGTCGTCCTCGTGGCGGTGGCCGTGCTCGGCAGCCGGGCGCTGCGGTCCTCGGGCGCCGCCGGGCAGGGCGCCGGAGGCGGCGGACCGGCCGCGGC
>JAICJK010000376.1 GCA_025928415.1 Solirubrobacteraceae bacterium
CACGCCGCCGTGGCGGACCGCCGCCAGGCGCTCGGCCAGGCGGTGGGCCAGCGAGATCGGCAGCGGCATCAGCGAGTCGGTCTCGTTGGTGGCGTAGCCGAACATCATGCCCTGGTCGCCGGCGCCCGCGACGTCGAGCTCGTCGTCGTCGGAGGCATCGGTGCGCGCCTCGTAGGCCTTGTCGACGCCCTGGGCGATGTCGGGCGACTGCTTGTCGATCGCGTTGAGCACCGCACAGGAGTCGGCGCTGAAGCCCAGGTCGGCGTCGACGTAGCCGATCTTGCGGATCGTCTCGCGGGCGATCTCCTGGATGTCGACGTAGGTGTCGGTCGAGATCTCCCCGGAGACGACCACGAGGCCCGTGTTCACGAGCGTCTCGCACGCGACGCGCCCGGTGGGGTCGTCCTTCATGACCGCGTCCAGGACGCCGTCGGAGATCTGGTCGGCCACCTTGTCGGGGTGCCCCTCCGTCACGGACTCAGACGTGAACAGGTACTCGTTGTCGGCGTAGTTGCTCATGGGATGAGGAAGAAGAGCTCCGCGGTCGATTCGTCCCCTTCGCCGGCCGTTTGGGCGCCGACGGCGCGAACCATCCTGAGGTCGTCCCTGACCGACAGGTAGGTGCGATCGCCGCTGAGCCCGGACTGCTCGGCCAGTCCAAGGAGCTGGGTGAGGTCGAGGAAGACTAGCGAGGTGACGCCCGTGGGGGTCTTCCCGATCGCCTTCGACCACTCGGCCGTGCCCGACAGCGGAGCCTTGGCGCGGCGCACGGCGTCGACCCCGCCGGCCTGCGTCGAGACCACGACCTTGCCGTCGAAGACGCCGTAGTCGAGCTCGATGCCGCCGGGCGGGCGGAGCTGGACGACGCCGCCCCGCCGATGCCAGGCGGGGAGCTTGGCCCCCGGCGCGCGCAGCAGCCGGGCCAGCGGGGCCTGGGCCGCGGCGAGGGCGGCGCGCGCGGCCGCCTCGTCGCGCGTCCTGGTCGTCAGCGTGAGCACCGGGGCCTGCGCGCCCGGCGTGATGGTCAGCGCGACCTCGCCGCCGAACAGCCGCAGCAGCGGCGCCAGGTCCTTGCCGGCGCGGGCGAGCAGCGGCGCGAGGCCGGCGGTGCCGGTGCCGGTCAGCCCGAGCAGGCGCCCGGCGCCGGACACGCCGCGCATGCCGACGTAGGCGATCGCGTTCGCGGGCAGCTCGCCGGCCAGCGTGGGAGCGAACGGCTTGCCCGCCGAGCCGGGCGCGCGGAGGTAGCGGATCGTCATCCGGGCCCCGCCGGGGGCGGCCGACAGCCCGAGCGCCGCCGCGCGCAGCCCCGGCTGGTCGACGATCGCGCCGAGCGTCCCGAGCAGGCCGCCCTGCGGGACGAGCAGGCGCTCCAGGCCCGCCTTGGTCACCCACGCGTCGGCGACGCGGCCGGCGGGCAGCGCGCGCGTGGCGCGGCGGTAGCCGGCGTCGTCGGCCAGCGCCCGGCCCCTGCCCCGCGCGAGCTGCTGGGCGGCCTGGATCGCCTGCGGCTGCCCGATCGCGTAGAAGCCGCCGACCCGGGCGACCTGCACCGTGCCGCAGGTCCGGTCGACCGGCGCCTTGCCGCCACCGGCGGCGTCGACGAGCACGAGCGAGCCGGCGGTGCCCGAGCCCAGGTCGAGGAAGGCGAGCGCCGCCTCCTTGGGGTGCAGCGCGCGCACGTCGACGCCGCAGCCCGGCGCGGTCAGGCGGCGGATCAGGGCGGCCCGCCGGCCCTGGAAGCCCGGCAGGCGCCGGGCGAGCTTCAGGGCGCGCTGCGTCCCCGGCCGGCTGCCGTCGGTCGACAGGTGCACGAAGACCAGCGCGCCGGCGGGGACCAGGCGCGCGGCCCGGTCGGCGGGCGGCGGCCCCTGGCCGTCGCCGGACGTCGCGAGCAGCAGCGCGGCGACGGCGGCGGCGGCGATGACGATGACCACGAGCAGCGCGGCGAGCCCGACCTGGGCGCGGCGGCCGCCGGGCAGGCGGCCCAGGCGGCTACGGGCGCTCGCTGCGGCGCTGCTTGCGTTCATTGAAGTCGATCACCAGGGGCACGCCGTCCATGCCGTAGCGGGCGCGCAGGCGATTCTCGACGAAGTAGGCGTAGTCGCGCGTCACCCGCGTGCGCGAGTTGACCTGGATGGCGAAGCGCGGCGGCCGCACGCCGGTCTGCGCCATGTAGATGAGCTTGAGCCGATGACCTTGCTTGGCCGGGGGCTGGCGGGCCTGGACGACCTCGGACAGGAAGCGGTTGAGCTCCGGCGTCGGGATCCGGTTGCCCATCCGGTCGCCGAGCGCGAGCGCCTCGGTCAGGACCCGCTGCACGTTGCGCCCGGTCTTCGCGCTGGCGGTCAGCACCTTGGGGCGCAGGCGCAGCTTGCGCAGCGCCCGCGCGCGCTCGTGCTTGAGGTCCTCCTCGGCCATCCCGTGCTCGTCCCACTTGTTGAGGACCAGCGCGGTCGCGCAGCCCTCCTTCATCGCCAGATCGGCGACGCGGAGGTCCTGGGCGGTGATGCCGTCGGCCGCGTCGCAGATCACCAGCGCGACGTCGGCGCGCTCGACGGCGCGCTGGGAGCGCAGCGCCGTGTAGTACTCGACGGACTCCGCGACCTTGGCCTGCCGGCGCATGCCGGCGGTGTCGACGAGCACCACGCGCCGCCCGTCGACGGTCAGCGGCAGGTCGATCGCGTCGCGCGTGGTGCCGGCGACGTCGGAGACGATCACCCGCTCGTCGCCCAGCCACTGGTTGACCAGCGTGGACTTGCCGACGTTGGGGCGCCCGACGACGGCCAGGCGCAGCAGGTCCTCGTCCTCCTCGGGGTCGTCCTCTCCGAGCAGCTCGACGAGCCGGTCGAGCAGGTCGCCGGTCCCCAGGCCCTGCGTGGCGGAGACCGCGAGCGGCTCGCCGAGGCCGAGGCGGTGGAACTCGGCGGCCAGCGGGACGTCGCCGACCGCGTCGACCTTGTTGGCGGCGACCACGACCGGCAGCCGCCGGCGGCGCAGCAGGTCGGCCATCTCCTCGTCGCCCGGACGCAGGCCGCCCTTGGCGTCGACGACCAGCAGCGCCACCTGCGCGTCGGCCAGCGCGGCCTGCGCCTGCTCGCGGATCGAGCCGGCGATCGGGTCGGCGTCGGCGAAGTCCATGCCGCCGGTGTCGATCAGCGTGAAGCGCCGGCCGTTCCACTCCGTGGACAGCTCCTTGCGGTCGCGCGTGATGCCGGCCCGCTCGTGGACGACGGCCTCGCGCGAGCCCGTCAGCCGGTTGACCAGCGACGACTTGCCGACGTTGGGGTAGCCGACGACCGCGACCTTCACGCGAGCCCCACGATCCGCGCCACGACCTCGTCGACGGTCAGGCCGGTGGTGTCGATCGCGACCGCGTCGGCGGCGGGGACCATCGGGGCGTGGTCGCGCTCGGCGTCGCGGGCGTCGCGCTCGGCCAGCTCGCCGACGGGGATGCCGCGGCGGTCCGCGCGCTCCTGGGCGGTCGCGGTCAGCCAGACCTTCACCTCGGCGTCGGGCTTGACGACCGTGCCGATGTCGCGGCCCTCGGCCACCCAGTCGCCG
>JAICJK010000418.1 GCA_025928415.1 Solirubrobacteraceae bacterium
ACGATCCGCGCGCGGATCTTCGAGCGCGGCGTGGGGGAGACGCGGTCCAGCGGCACCGGGGCGACGGGGGCGGCGGTGGCCCACGTGCTGCGCGGCGGGGACTCGCCGGTGACCGTCAGGCTCGACGGCGGCGAGCTGACCGTGGACGTCGACGAGGCCCTGCACGTCGACCTCGCGGGCTGGGCGGTGCCGGTCTACGCCGCCGAGCTGAGCGCGGAGGCCCGCGACGCCCTCGGGGCCCTGGAGCCGGCCGCGCCGGGCGACGACGCGAGCGCCCGCCGGTAGGTTGCAGCGATCATGACCCCCGCCGGCCCCCGCACGGCATCCGCCACCGGCCTGGCCACCATCGACGCCGCTTCGGGCCGCGTCCTGGCCGTCTGGTTCCCCGAGCCCGTCCTGGGCGAGGACGCGCCGGACGCGATCGCCGGCGCCGAGGCGCGCGAGGACGCCGTGCGCGAGGTCCGCATCGAGCCCTGCGAGGGGCGGATCGACCTCGACGCGCCGCCGGCGAGCACGGCGGACGCCTACCTGCGCCTGCACCTGCTCTCCCACCGCCTCGTCCCTCCCCACGGGCTCAACCTCGACGGCGTGTTCGGCGTGCTGCCCAACGTCGCCTGGACGAGCCTGGGCCCCGTCGACCCGGCCGCGCTGGGCGACGTGCGGATGCGCGCGCAGGCGGCGGGCCTGCACGTGCACGTCACCGGCGTCGACAAGTTCCCCCCGATGACCGACTACGTCGTGCCCCCCGGCGTGCGGATCGCCGACGCCGCGCGCGTGCGCCTCGGCGCGCACCTGGCCGAGGGCACCACGGTCATGCACGAGGGCTTCGTGAACTACAACGCGGGGACGCTGGGCGCCTCGATGGTCGAGGGCCGCATCAGCGCCGGGGTCGTCGTCGGCGACGGCAGCGACATCGGCGGCGGCGCCTCGATCATGGGCACGCTGTCCGGCGGCGGGACGCAGGTCGTCCGCGTCGGCTCGGGCTGCCTGCTCGGCGCCAACGCGGGCCTCGGCATCTCGCTCGGCGACGGCTGCGTCGTCGAGGCCGGCCTCTACCTCACGGCGGGCGCGCGGGTCACCCAGCCCGACGGCACGGTCGTCAAGGCCGCCGAGCTGTCCGGCCGCGACGGGCTGCTGTTCCGCCGCAACTCGGTCACCGGCGCGATCGAGGTGCTGCCGCGTACGGGGAGCTGGGGCGAGCTCAACGCGGCGCTGCACGCCAACGACTGATCCGCTCCGCGGCGCGCTCGCACTCCGCCAGCGTCGGGACGAGCGCGACGCGGACGAAGCCCGCGCCGGCGGCGCCGAAGTACTCGCCGGGGACGACGACGATCCCCTGCTCGAGCAGCGCCTCGGCGGTGCCCTCCGGCGCCGCCATCCACAGGAAGAACGTCGCCTCGCCGCCCGCCCGGCGCAGCCCGGCCGCCTCGAGCGCGGGCAGGACGACGTCGCGCTTGGCGCGGTAGGTCGCGCGCACCGCCGCGACATGCTCCTCGTCGCCCCACGCGGCCACCGCGGCGCGCTGCACGAACTCCTGCGGGGCGACGCCGACGTTCGGGCGGTAGCGCTTCAGCGCGGCGATCAGGCGCGCGTCGCCGGCCAGGAAGCCCGAGCGGTAGCCCGGCATCGACGAGCGCTTGGACAGCGTGTTGGAGACCAGGACGCCGTCCAGGTCGGCGAGCTGCAGGCACGACGCCGGCGGCTGCGCGCCGAAGTAGAGCTCCGAGTAGGCCTCGTCGCTGGCCAGCACGAAGCCGCGCTCGCGGGCCAGCGCGGCGGCGCGCGCGTAGAAGTCCAGCGGCGCGGTGGCAGCGGTCGGGTTGTTGGGGTAGTTGAGCCACAGCAGCGCCACGCCGTCCGGCAGCGCGTCGAGGTCGGGGAGGAAGTCGCGCTCGGCGCGCAGCGGCAGCTCGACGACCTCGCGGCCGGCGAACCGCGCGCCCCGCTCGGCCACCGGGTAGCCCGGGGTCGTGACCGCCACGCTGCCCGGCCCGACGACCTGCGCGAGGTGGAAGATCGCCTCCTTGGACCCGAGCGTCGGCACGACCTGCGTGTCCGGGTCGAGCCGCGCGCCGAATCGCCGGGCCGCCCACGCGGCGATCGCGGCGCGCAGCTCCGGCAGGCCCTGCGCGAGCGGGTAGGGCGCCAGCGGCTCGATCGCCGCGGCCAGCGCGCGGCGGATGAACGCGGGGGTCTCCTCGCGCGGCTCCCCGGCCCCGAAGTCGACGACGTCGACGCCGGCGTCCAGCAGGCGCTGCCGGGCCTCGTTCAGGCGCACGAACGGGTAGCTGCGCAGGCCCTCCAGGACCGGGCTCAGGCGCACAGGAACGCCTCGAGGACCCGGAAGCACCGCACGAGCGCGGCGACGTCGACCTGCTCGTCGCGGCGGTGGGCGAAGCGCGGGTCGCCGGGGCCGAAGTTCACCGCGGGCAGGCCCGCCGCCGCGAGCTCGGCCACGGGCGTCCACGCCTGCTTCGGGGCGACGGGCAGCTCGCCGGCGGCGATCAGGCGCCGCACGAGCGGGTGGGTGACGTGGACCGGCGCCGACGGCGCGTTGGAGGTCACGACGAGCTCCCGCCCGGGCCCGTCGCAGAGCTCGTGCAGCCGGGCCTCGGCCTCGGCGGCCGTCGTGCCGGGCGCGTAGCGCTGGTTGACCTGGCAGGTCACGCGGTCCGGGACCACGTTCTGGGCGATGCCGCCCTCGATCCGCGTGACCGTGATGACCTCGGTGAACGTCAGCCCGTCGAAGGCGCGTTCACGGGGTGGCGCGGCCTCGGCCAGGGCGGCGATCGCGCGGGCCGCGTGCTCGATCGCGTTGTCGGCCTGCCACGGCCGCGCGGAGTGCCCGGAGCGGCCGTGGAAGGTCCACGTCGCGTTCACGTTGCCCAGGCAGCCGGCGTGCAGGGCGTTGCCCGTCGGCTCCATCATCACGGCGAGGTCGGCGCTCGCCAGCGACGGCTCGCGCGCCAGCAGGGGGGCCAGCGCGCTCTCGGCGATCGGAAGCTCCTCGCGCCCGAACAGGCACAGCTCCGCGCGGGCCGCCGGGGCCGCGGCGGGGTCGCTCGCGGCCAGCAGCGCGAGCTCGAGCATGACGGCGACGGCGCCCAGCATGTCGGCCGCGCCGAGGCCGTGGACCGTCCCGCCGTCGCGGTGGCCGGGCCGGTTGCCCTGGGCGGGGACCGTGTCGAGGTGCCCGCCGAGCAGCACCCGCGGGCCGCCGGC
>JAICJK010000446.1 GCA_025928415.1 Solirubrobacteraceae bacterium
CGGCGCAGTCCGGGTTCCTGCGCTCCTACGCCGCGCTGCTGCTGCTCGGCGCGGCCGGCGTCGGCCTCTACTTCCTGCTCAGCGCGTGACCCTGCACCTCTCCATCCTGCTGTGGATCCCGGCCGCGGGCGCCGTCGCCGGCCTGGTCGGCGGCCGGGCCGTCGCGCGGATCGCCGCGCCGCTGGCCGCCCTGCTCACGGTGGCCTACGCGATCGTGCTCGTCGCCGACTTCGACTCGGGCGCCCACGGGCTGCAGTACGTCACCGACGACCTCTGGATCCGGCAGCTCGGCATCCACTACAAGCTCGGCGTCGACGGGCTCAACGTCTTCCTGATCCTGCTGACGACGGTGCTGTTCGCCGCGTCGACGCTCTGGGCGCTGCGCCGGGAGTGGCGCAACGAGCACGTGTTCTGGTTCCACCTCGGCCTCGCGCAGAGCGCGGTGCTCGGGGCGCTGATGGCCCAGGACCTCGCGCTGTTCGTGGGCTTCTTCGACCTGATGCTGATCCCGTTCTACTTCCTGGCCGGGATCTGGGGGCCGCCGAGCCGGGCCGTCCGCGTGGCCGGGGTCACCAAGCTCGTGATCTACACGCTGGTGGGCTCCCTGCTGATGCTGGCCGCGGCGATCGCCACCGGCGTGCTCACCGCCCAGCAGGGCGGCGGCGAGCTGTCCTTCGCCTTCTCCGACCTGGCCCGGACCCACCTGGCCAAGGGCTCGCAGGAGTGGATCTTCCTGTGCTTCGCGGCCGCCTTCCTGGTCAAGATGCCGCTCTTCCCGCTGCACGGCTGGATGCCCGACGGCTACCGGGCGATGCCGATGCCCGTCCTGGCCGTGTTCTCGGGCGTGCTGTCCAAGGTCGCCGCCTACGGGTTCCTGCGCGTGGTGACGCCGCTGTTCCCGGACGCGTCGGTGCACTTCCAGGAGCTGATGCTGCTGATCGCGCTGGCCTCGGTCCTGTACGGCTCCGCGATGGCCTTCACGACGACCGACGCGCGCCTGATCCTGGGCTACTCGTCGGTCGCCCAGCTCGGCTTCATCGTCCTCGGGATCTTCTCGCTGACGCCCCAGGGCGCGCAGGGGGCGATCCTGCAGTGCATCAACCACGGGCTGGTGGTCGCGCCGGCGTTCCTGATCGTGGCGCTGCTGGCCGAGCGCGCGGGCGGCTCGGAGGACATCCGCGACATGGGCGGGCTCAGCATCCGCGCGCCGATCCTGGCGACGCTGTTCCTCGTCGTCGCGCTGGCCAACCTCGCGCTGCCGGGGTCGTCGAACTTCGTGGGCGAGTTCTTCATCCTGCTCGGCGTCTTCGACGCCAAGATCGTGATTGCGATCGTCGCCTTCGCCGGCGTGGTGCTGGCCAGCGTCTACACGCTGCGGCTGTTCATCCGCGCGATGCACAACCGCGTGGGGCCGCGGACCGACTCGCGCGAGCTGTCGCTCGCCGACGGGGCGATCCTGCTCCCGCTCGTGGCGGCGATCGTCGTCCTGGCCTTCTACCCGCAGCTCCCGCTGCACAAGGGCGAGCGCAGCGTGACCGGCGCCGTGCGCGAGGCCAACGCCCTCTCGGGCACGCCCGCCCGGGCCGCCGTGGGGGTCAGGACGCCATGACCCCCAAGGGCCCGCACATCGACTGGGCCGGGCTGTCGCCGCTGGTCGCGCTGCTCGGCGGCGGGACGCTCGTGCTGATGCTCGGCCTGCTGCGCCCGCGCGCCGTGCGCGAGCAGCTCGTCCCGGGGCTGGCCTTCGCGACCGCGCTGGCCGCGGCCGGGCTGACGATCTGGCAGCTCGACGCGCGCAAGAGCCTGGTCGCCGGCGCGCTGGCGCTCGACGGGCTCTCCACGACGCTGACGCTGATCCTCTGCGCGGCGTGCGCCGCCACCGTCCTGCTGTCCTGGCGCGCGATCGCCCCGCGCGAGTCCGCGCACGGCGAGTTCTACGCGTTGCTGCTGACCTCGACGGCGGGCATGGTCGTGCTGGCCTGGGCGCAGAACACGGTGACGCTGTTCCTGGGCTTCGAGCTGCTGTCGATCCCGCTCTACGTGCTCTGCGCGACCGAGATGCGCCGCGCCACCTCGCTCGAGTCGGGGCTGAAGTACCTCGTGATCGGGTCCGTGGGCTCGGCCACGCTGCTCTACGGGCTGGCGCTGGTCTACGGCGCCACCGGCTCGACGCAGTACAGCGGGATCGCCGCCGCGATCGCCGGCAAGGACCTGGCCTCCGACGTGCTCCTGCTCACCGGCATCGCGCTGGTCGTCGTCGGCCTGGCCTTCAAGGCGTCCGTCGCGCCGTTCCACCAGTGGACCCCGGACGTCTACGAGGGCGCGCCCACGGGGGTGACGGCGTTCATGGCGGTGGCCACGAAGGTCGCGGCGTTCGGCGTCTTCCTGCGCTTCTTCGACGTCGCGCTGATCGACGCCCAGGTCACCTGGGGCCCGCTGCTGGCCGCGCTGGCCGCGATCACGATCATCGTCGGCAACGTGGGGGCGCTGGGGCAGGCCTCGATGAAGCGGCTGCTCGCCTACTCGGCGGTGGCGCAGGCCGGGTACATGCTCGCCGGCGTCGTGGTGTCGACGAAGCTCGGGATCAAGGCGACCGTCTTCTACCTCGCGGTCTACCTGCTCATGAACCTCGCCGCGTTCGCGGTGATCGTCGCCCGCGAGCGGGAGACCGACCGCGGCGACGACATCAGCGCGCTCAACGGCATCGGGGCCGCGCGGCCGGCGCTCGCCTGGCCGATGACGATCTCGATGCTGGGGCTGGCCGGGATCCCCGCCACGGCGGGCTTCATGGGCAAGTTCTTCCTGATCGAGGCAGCGGTCGACGGCAGCTACGCGTGGCTCGGCGTGGTGATCGTCGTCGGGTCGATGATCTCCCTGGCCTCCTACCTGCGGGTCGTGGCGGCCATGTGGACGCGCGACGCCGAGGCGCCCGCGGCGACCGGCGCCGGCGCGGTCGGGCCCGGCGCGGGGCCGCGCCCC
>JAICJK010000518.1 GCA_025928415.1 Solirubrobacteraceae bacterium
TGCTGGACCGCGCGGTGGGCTCGGCGGTGGAGAACGTCCGCTCGCTGGTCAGCGGTCCCGGCCTGCCGCTGGTGGGCCAGGTCGCGGCGGGCCAGCCGATCCTCGCCGAGGAGAACATCGAGGAGTACGTGCAGGTCCCTCCGGCGGCGGGCGGCGAGGACGGCGAGTACGTCCTGCGCGTCCGCGGGGAGTCCATGATCGACGCCGGGATCCTCGAGGGCGACTACGTCGTGGTCCGTCCGCAGGACACGGCGACCGACGGCGACATCGTCGTCGCGCTCGTCGGGGAGGAGGCGACGGTCAAGCGCTTCTTCCGCGAGCCGGACCACATCCGCCTGCAGCCCGAGAACACCACGATGGAGCCCATCCGCTCGCGCGAGGTCCAGATCATGGGCCGGGTCGTGGGCCTCTTCCGGAGCGTCGCATGAGCACCCTCACCACCAAGCAGGATCGGCACGGCGCGCGGCGCCGGCCGTCGTCCCTCGCCGAGCGCGGCTGCCGGGGGGACGGCGAGCAGCTCCGCCTGGGCCAGCCGGCCGCCCCCGAGGCCGCGCCGGCCGTTCTCGTCTCCGATCGCGTCGCGCGTGCCCGCGCCGAGGCGGTCGCCCAGCGTCCCGGCGGCGGGCTGACGTTCGACGAGGTCCTCGTCGGCGCCTGGGAGGGCCTGTCCGCACACCGCACGGTCCCGTGCCCGGCCTGCGACGGCGCGATGGCGCCGCGCTTCGGCGCCGGGCCCGGGGCCGTCGGTGGCCGGTGCACCGGCTGCGGGACGACGCTCGGCTGACCCCCACTCCCGCCGCCGTCAGGCCGTCGCGATCAGCGCGGCGCACAGCAGCCACAGGGCGTGGAAGCTCTGGTCGATGCCGATCCAGAGCGGCGTCCCCGGCTTGGGGTCGGTCTTCTTGACGGTGCGGGCATAGGCGGCCATCGCGCGGCCGTCGTCCTGGACGAGATGGGTCGCGAGCAGCAGCACCGCGATGGCGACGGCGCGCAGGGCGCTCTGGCGGGCGCCGATCCAGACCAGCACCGGGAGCAGCGGCAGCGCGTAGGTCGCGATGTGGCTGAGCAGCGCCTTGCGGCGCATCGGATCGCGCCCGAGCCCGCCGACCTTGTTGAGCGCCTGGAACTCCGTCTGGAGGATGAAGTCGCCCGCGAGGTGGGCGACGAGCAGGGCGACGAACGCCTCCGCCCAGCTCATCGGGCGACGATGGGCGTCCGGGCCATGGCGGCGAGACTACCTCCGGGCGCGGCCCTCCTGCCGCACGCCCGCATGCGGGGGCGTGGGGGCCGCACGCGCGGGGGCCGCACACCCGGGGCCGCACGGCCGGCACGCGCGGGGCGGCACGCCGACACGCCCGCGGCGCGGGACCGTATCCTCTGCCCCGCAGGCCAGGCAGTCGCGGAGGTGCAACGCCTTCGAGGAAAGTCCGGACACCACAGGGCGAGGGTGGTCGGGGAACCGACCCGGGGAAACCCGCGGGAAAGTGCCACAGAAACACACCGCCGATGGGGCCGGTCGTTCGCGATCGGCTCACAGGCAAGGGTGAAATGGTGCGGTAAGAGCGCACCGGCGTCGCGGTGACGCGGCGGCCGGGCAAACCCCACCCGGTGCTAGGCCAAGCAGGACCGCTTGCAGGCTGCTCGCCGAGGTCCAGGTAGGTCGCAGAGATGGATGGCTGCCCAACGACAGAATCCGGCTTACCGGCCTGCTACGGAAAAGCCCCGCTCCGGCGGGGTTTTTCTATGTGTCAGGCCGCTGAGGCTCCGGCCGCCTCGCCTACGTATGGCACAATGGGTGGCATGCGGAAGACCACCGTGTATCTCCCCGAGGGTCTGAAGTCGGAGCTCGCGCGCGCGGCGGTCGCCTCCGGCCGCTCGGAGGCCGATCTCATCCGCGAGGGCATCGAGCTCGTGACCGGCCGCGCGGGCGGCGCAGAGCCGCGCCTGCCACTGTTCGCCAGCGGGACCCCGGATCTCGCCGAGCGGGTCGACGAGCATCTGGCCGGCTTCGGCGAGCGGTGATCCTGCTCGACACCAGCGGCCTCCTGGCGGCGCTCGACGCGAGTCAACGCCATCACGCCCAGGCGGCCGGGGCCCTCCGCGACGCTCGCGGGCCACTCCTGCTCTCACCGTTCGTCCTCGCCGAGCTCGACCACCTGCTCGCGACCCGGGTGGGCCCCCACGCGGCGCTCGCCCTGCTGGCCGAGGTGGCGCGCGGTGCCTACCGGCTGGAACCGTTCGACGCCGGCGACGTCGCCATCGCGCGCGAGGTCATCGAGGCCCACGGCGATCTCGAGGCCGGTCTCGCGGACGCATCCATCGTCGTGCTCTCCCGCCGCCATCAGACCCTCGACGTCCTGACCCTCGACGAA
>JAICJK010000076.1 GCA_025928415.1 Solirubrobacteraceae bacterium
CGGGCGGCAGCTTGGTCAGCAGGTGCTCGGCCAGGATCGCCGTGAGGAAGTCGCCGTCGACGAACTCCCCGCGGTCGTCGATGAAGAAGCAGCGGTCCGCGTCGCCGTCCCACGCGATGCCCAGGTCGGCGCCCTCCGCGCGAACGCGGTCGACGATGAACCGCCGGTTCTCGGGCAGCAGCGGGTTGGGCTCGTGATCGGGGAACTCGCCGTCCGGCGTCCAGTAGGTGCTCACCAGCTCCAGGCCCAGCCGCTCGAGCAGCGGGCCGACCATCGGCCCCGCCATCCCGTTGCCGCCGTCGACGACCACCTTCAGCGGCTTGACGTTCGCCGGGTCGATGAACGCCAGCGCCGCCTCCTGGAACTCCGCGTGGACGTCGACGTCCTCCACGCCGCCGTCCTGGCGCCCGTCCAGGCCGCCCTCGGCGAGCACCAGGTCGCGGATCTCCCCGATGCCGCTGTCGCCGCTCAGCGCGATCGCGCCTTGCTTGACGAGCTTGGCGCCCGTGTAGGCCTTCGGGTTGTGCGACGCGGTGCACATCAGGCCGCCGTCCAGCTCCCGCGAGCCGACGAGGAAGTAGAGCATCTCGGTCCCGACCTGCCCGGCGTCCAGCACGTGGGCGCCCTCGGCGGTGATCCCGGTCCGGTAGCGCGCGGCCAGCTCGGGCGCGGTCAGGCGCATGTCGCGCCCCAGTCCGACCGTGATCTGCCCGACCGGCTTGCCCGCCAGGCCGGCGATGACGTGCGCGAAGGCCCGCCCGATCCGCTCGGCGCCGTCGCCGTCGATCTGCTCGCCGTAGAGGCCGCGCACGTCGTAGGCCTTGAAGATCTCCGGGGGCACGGTCATGGCGCGGGATCCTACGGCCCGGCCCGCCGTGCGATCCTTCCGGCCGCATGACGACCCCAGGCCCCGTGGTGATCCTCTGCGGCGGGCGCGGCACGCGCCTGCAGGAGAAGACCGCCGACCTCCCCAAGCCGCTGGTGGAGATCGGGGGCCGCCCGATCGTCTGGCACGTCGTGCAGGTCTACGCGGCCCAGGGCTTCCGCGAGTTCATCCTCTGCACGGGCTACAAGGCGCAGCTCATCGCCGACTGGGCGGCCTCGTGCGACTGGCCGGAGGGCGTGGAGGTCAAGGCGGTCGACACGGGCCTGGACACCCAGACGGGCGGGCGCATCAAGCGCGTGGCCCCGCTGGTCGGCGACCGCACCTTCTGCGCGACGTACGGTGACGGCGTGGCCGACGTCGACCTCGCCGAGCAGCAGGACTTCCACGCCGGCCACGGCCGCCTGGCCACGATGACCGTCGTGCGCCCCGAGCTGCAGTTCGGCATCACCGAGATCGACGGCCACGGGCAGGTCACCGGGTTTCACGAGAAGCCCCGCTCCGAGCACTGGATCAACGGCGGCTTCTTCGTGTTCGATCCGGGGGTCTTCGACTACCTGACCGAGTCGAGCGTCCTGGAGCGCGCCCCGCTGGAGGGCCTGGCCGGCGACGGCCAGCTCCGCGCCTTCCGCCACACCGGCTTCTGGGACTGCATGGACACCTACAAGGACTCGATCACCCTCAACGACCTGTGGGCCGCGGGCGAGGCGCCCTGGAAGCTGTGGCGCGACTAGGGACCGGGACCGGGCTCGCGCGGCGCGTCTGATTAGCTGCCCGCCGGATGAACGACTTCGGATCGGACTTCGCCCTGCGCACCGCCTTCGTCACCGGCGCGTACGGGATGCTGGGCTACTGGATGGTGCGCGGGCTGCTGGACCGCGGCGCGCGCGTCGTGGTGCTCAAGCGCGACCACGTGACGGGCAGCGCGATCGAGCTCGAGGGCCTCGAGCGCCGCTGCAACGTCGTCCACGGCTCGATCGTCGACTACGCGACCGTGGAGCGCGCGGTCTGCGAGTACGAGGTCGACACGGTCTTCCACCTGGCCGCCCAGACGATCGTCGGCGTCTCCAACCGCTCGCCGGTCTCGACGTTCGAGACGAACATCAAGGGCACCTGGAACGTCATGGAGGCCGTGCGCCTCAACGGCGTGCAGCGCACGATCGTCGCGGCGTCCGACAAGTCCTACGGCTCTCACGACGAGCTGCCCTACCGCGAGGAGTTCGCGCTCCAGCCGCGCTACCCCTACGACGTCTCCAAGGCCTGCACCGACCTCATCGCCCGCTCCTACTGGCACACCTTCGGGGTCCCCGTCGCCGTCACCCGCTTCGCCAACCTCTACGGCGGCGGCGACCTGAACCCGAGCCGGCTGATCCCCGAGATGGTCAACGCGGTGCTCCACGACCGCAACCCCGTGATCCGCTCCGACGGCTCGCCCGAGCGCGACTTCCTCTACGCCGGCGACGCGGCGAACGCCTACCTGGCGATCGCCGACGCCCTGGATCGCGGCCACGGGCGCGGCGAGGCGTTCAACGCCGGCGGGGACGCGCCGCACAGCGTGCGCGAGATCGTGGAGCTGGTCGTGAAGGTCTCCGGCAGCCCGGTCACGCCCGAGTACCGGGGCACGGGGACGCCCGAGGGCGAGATCGATCGCCAGTACGTCGACTCGACCAAGCTGCGCACGCTCTCGGGCTGGGCCCCGGAGGTCGACCTCGAGGAGGGCCTGCGCCGCACCGTGGAGTGGTACCGCTCCCACCCGGAGGCGCTCACGCGCTGAGCGGCGGCCCGCCCCGCCGCTAACCTGCCCGGCCATGTCCGGGCATTCCAAATGGGCGAGCATCAAGCACAAGAAGGCGATCGTCGACCAGCGTCGCGGCAAGCAGTTCACGACGCTCTCGCGCCACATCACCGTGGCCGCGAAGGCGGGCGGCGGCGACGTCGAGGGCAACCCCGCGCTCGCCCTGGCCGTCCAGAAGGCCAAGGACGCCTCGATGCCCAAGGACAACATCCAGCGCGCGATCGACAAGGGCACCGGCGCCGGCGCGGACGCGGAGGCCTACGAGGACGTCCTCTACGAGGGCTACGGCCCCGGCGGCGTCGCGCTGCTGATCGAGGCGCTGACCGACAACCGCAACCGCACGGGCGCCGACGTGCGCCACCTGCTGTCCAAGCACGGCGGCAACCTCGGCGAGCCCGGGTCGGTCGCCTACCTGTTCGACAAGACCGGCGTGGCGGTCGTGTCGTCCGAGCAGTACTCCGAGGACGACCTCATCGTCGCCGTGGACGCCGGGGCGCAGGACATCGAGGTCGACGACGACGTCTTCGAGGTCCTCGCCGACCCCGCCGACCTCACGGCGGTCCGCGCGGCGCTCGACGGGGCGGGCATCGAGGTCCAGAGCGCGGAGGTCGTGTGGCGCCCGAAGACCCGCGTCCCGCTCGACGAGGACACCGCGACCAAGCTCATGCGGCTCGTCGACGCCCTCGACGAGCACGACGACGTCTCCGAGGTCCACGGCAACTTCGACGTGCCCGCCGACGTGCTCGAACGCATCGCGGGATGAGGCGCCTCCTCCCGGCGGTCCTGCGGGAGGAGGTTCAGTTCCGGCGCCTGTTCCTCGGCCAGGCGCTGTCGATGCTGGGCGACCGGATCACGTTCGTCGCGCTGCCCTTCGCGGTGCTGGCGATCGGCGGGTCGGCCGGGGACGTCGGGCTGGTCATCGCCGCGGCGACGCTGCCCTTCGCGCTGTTCACGCTGGTCGGCGGCGTCTGGGCAGACCGGCTGCCGCGCCATCGCGTGATGCTGGCCTCCGACGTCGTGCGCTGCGCGGCGCAGGGGCTCGCCGCGGCCGGGCTGCTCGCCGGCGAGATCGCCGTCTGGCAGCTCGCCGTCCTGCAGCTCGTCTTCGGGACCGCGGACGCGTTCTTCGCGCCGGCGATCACCGGCCTGGTCCCGCTCACCGTGCCCGCCGGCCGCATCCAGGAGGCCACGGCGCTCCGCGCGCTGGTGCAGAGCGCGAGCATGGTGGCGGGCCCGTCGCTGGCCGGCGTGCTCATCGCGCTCGGCGGCCCGGGCTGGGCGCTGGCGCTCGACGCGGCGTCGTTCGCGGTCAGCGCCGCCTTCCTCAGCCGGCTGGTCCCGCGCGCGGTCGCGCCGCGCGCCGGCGGCACGAGCTTCGCCGCCCAGCTGCGCGAGGGCTTCGCGGAGGTCCGCGCGCGCTCGTGGGTGCTCGCCTGCCTGGGCGGGATGGCCGCCTACCACGTCGTGGTGCTGCCGGCGGTCTTCGTGCTCGGGCCGGTGCTGGCCGAGCGCGAGTACGACGGCGCCTCGAGCTGGGCGCTGGTGACCGCGGTGTTCGGCGTCGGCGCGATCGCCGGCGACGTGATCGCATTGCGCTGGCGCCCGCCGCGGCCGCTGCTGGTGGCCGGCGCGGCATTGGTCGTCGGCTCCTGCCAGGCGCTGATCGTCGGCAGCGGCCTGGCGATCGGCGCGATCGCCGTGCTGGAGGGCGTCACCGGCGTGGGGGTGTCGCTGTTCTTCACGCTGTGGGAGACCACGCTGCAGGAGCAGATCCCCGAGCGCGCGATCTCGCGCGTGTCGAGCTACGACTACCTGTGCTCGATCGGGCTGATGCCCGTCGGCCTCGCGCTCGCCGGGCCGGCCGCCGACGCCTTCGGCATCCACGCGACGCTGCACGCGATGACCGCGATCGGCCTGCCGGTGGCGCTCGCGGTGCTCGCGGTCCCGGCGGTCCGGGCCCTCAGGCGTCCCGCGGTCGCGCCCGGAACAGCCTGACCTCGCCGGGGACGCCCTTGAGGCGGCGCGAGCCCGCGTAGGAGAAGCGGGCCGTGTCGTCGCCGATCGCCTCGCGGGCCTCGGCGGTCACCAGCACGCTGCCCGCGCGGGCGACCGACGTCACGCGGCTGGCCAGGTTGACCGGCCGGCCGAACCAGTCCCCGGCGCGGCTGACCGCCGGCCCCGAGGCGATGCCGACCCGCAGCTGCGGGAACGCCTCGCCCTCCTCGCCGGCCCGCGCGACGAGCGCGAACGCGCAGCGCAGGAGCGCGCCGACCTCGGGGCTGGCCAGCATCACCGCGTCGCCGATCGTCTTGACCACCCGCACCGGCGGCTGGACGACCTCGGCGGCCAGCTCCGCCAGCCGGGCGGCGATCCGCTCGAGGTCCTCGGGGGCGACCTCCTCGCCGAGGCGCGTGAAGCCGACGAGGTCCGCGAAGGCGATGCCGACCTCGCGGGCGCCTGGGAGCGACCCGGACTCGCGCTCGGCGGCGGTGATGGCCTCGGTCTCCACGACCTGGAGCAGCTGGTCGCGGAGCATCTGCTCGAGCAGCGGGCCGAGCATCGGGACGAGGTGCTCGGCGCCGCTCGCCAGGCCTTCGGCGAGCTCGCGCTCGGTCGCCCCGGGCTTGAGGCGCAGCTCGAGGTTCACCTGGCGCATGAGCTCCGCGACCTGGCTGAGCCCTCGGGCGAGCACGCGGGTGGTCGAGATGAGGTGCTCGTGGTCCAGGCCCACGTCGAGGAATCGGCGGGCCAGGCGGGCGGCTTGCAGGTCGCCGGGCCCGAGCACCCGGGCGTCCGGTGCGACTGCCGGGAAGCCGCTGGCCCGGCGCAGGCCGAGGTAGAGGTCGAGCGGCAGCCCGGTCAGCTCAGCGATCTCGCGGGCGGTGTGGTCGCTGCCGGCCCCGAGCGTCCCGCCTGCCGCGACGAACAGCAGCGTCCCGGTGGCCGACGCCTCGCGCAGGGCATCGAGGTCGAGGCCGCGCTCGTGGTGCAGCCACTCCAGCAGCTCCTCGCGCTCCTCGCGCGCGCGGCCTTCGAGCCCGTCGAGCAGTCCCTCGGCGGCGAAGTCCACGACCGGGCTCATCGGCCGGATCCTAAGTGTCGCGCGTCCCGCGGTCACGGCCCCCGCCCGCCCGCCGCCGTGCCAGGATGCCAAGCGTGCCCGAGACGCCGCCCCGCCGTGCGCGCCTGCCCGCCGCCGAGCGGCGCGCGGCGATCCTGTCCGCGGCGCTCGAGGTCTTCGCCGAGCGCGGCTACCACGGCACGTCGATCGACGACGTAGCGCAGGCCGCCGGCGTGTCCAAGGCGCTGATCTACGAGTACTTCAGCTCCAAGCGCGACCTGCACGGCACGCTGCTGGGCGAGCACGTCGCCGAGCTGTTCGCGCGGCTGCAGGCCAACGCGACCGCCGGGGCGACCGGCGAGGAGCGGCTGCGGGGAGGCGTCGACGCGTTCCTGTCGTTCGTCGAGGCCCACCGCGACGCCTTCCGGGTCCTGTTCCGCGACGCGGCCGACCCCGAGGTGATGGAGGTGACCGCCGGCGTGCAGGCCCAGGCCACCGGCGTGATCGTCGCGCTCATCGACGCCGACCCGGAGGCGCCGCCGCACACGCCGCGCGGCGCGGAGGCGCACGCCGCGATGCTGTCCGGCGCGCTGCAGGGCCTGGCGAACTGGTGGTACGACCACCAGGACGTCCCGCGCGCCGAGCTGGTCGACCGGGCGATGGAGTTCGCCTGGGTCGGCATCGACGGCCTGCGCCGCGGCCGGCGCGCCTGACACGGGCCGGGCCGGGAAGGCATCCGGGCCGACCCGCAGAATCACCGAACGGATGATCATCCTCGGCATCGACCCCGGGCTGGCCAGCACCGGCTTCGGCGTGGTCCAGCGGCGGCGCGGGCGCCTGGCCGCGCTGGACGGCGGGGTCATCGCGACCTCAGCCGGGCTGGCCGCCGAGCACCGCCTGGCGGCGATCCACGCCGACGTGTGCGAGCTCATCGCCCGCCACGAGCCGGACGCCGTGGCCCTCGAGGACCTCTACTTCGGCCAGAACGTCGCCAGCGCGCGGGCCGTCGGCCAGGCCCGGGGGGTGGTGCTGCTGGCCGCCGGCCAGCGCGCCATCGCGTGCTCGGGCTACACGCCGCAGCAGGTCAAGGCCGCGGTCTGCGGCTCCGGCCGCGCCGCGAAGGATCAGGTGGCCCGGATGGTCCAGAGCCTGCTCGCGCTGCCCGCGCCGCCGCGCCCCGACCACGCCGCGGACGCGCTGGCCGTGGCGATCTGCCATGCCAACCACGCCCCGCTGGCGCAGGCGACGGCCCTGGCCGGGGGCCGCGCGTGATCGCGCTGGTCGCCGGCGAGGTCGCCGTGCGCCGCGGCGACCACGTCGTCGTCGAGACGGCCTCGGGCGTGGGCTACCGCCTCGCGGTGTCGGCCGAGACGCTCAAGCACGTCCCCGCCGCGGGGGGCCGCGTCTCCCTGCACGCGCACCTCATCGTCCGCGACGACGCACTCGTCCTGCACGGGTTCCACACCGAGGAGGAGCGCGACCTGTTCCTGCTGCTCATCGGCGTCCAGGGGGTGGGCCCGAAGGTCGCCCAGGCCGTCCTGGGCGGCGGTTCGCCGCGCGAGCTCGTGGGCGCCCTGGCGGCCGGCGACGCCAAGCGCTTCCAGGCCGTGCCCGGCATCGGCAAGCGCACGGCGGAGCGCATCATCGTCGAGCTGCGCGAGAAGGTCGGCGTCCCGGCCGCCTTCGAGCCGGACGGGACGATCGCCGCCTCGCGCGCCGACGACCCCCGCAGCGTCGCGCGCGACGGCCTCGTCGAGCTGGGCTACTCCCTGGCCGAGGCGGAGGAGCTGCTGGCCGGCGCCGGCGCCGAGCTCGCCACGCCCGAAGCGCTGATCGCCCATGCGCTCAAGGCGGCGCGCCCATGAGCGCGCTTCGGCTCCGCCGAAGCGGGCGGGTTCGTGCCGGCTGGCGCCGGCATTGCGAGTTCGCTTCGCGAACATCGCGCTGCGCGAACATCGCGGCGGTGGCGCGGCGATGAGCGCAGGTGGCGAGCGCATCCAGACCCCCGACCTGCTCGTCGAGGACGACGAGCTCGACCGGTCGCTGCGGCCGCGGCGCCTGGACGAGTTCGTCGGGCAGCGCGCGCTGAAGGAGCAGCTCGCCGTGTCGCTGGAGGCGGCGGCCGCGCGCGGGGAGGCGCTCGACCACGTTCTGCTCGCCGGGCCGCCCGGCCTGGGCAAGACCTCGCTGGCGCAGATCCTCGCCGCCGAGCTCGACGTGCCGTTCGTCATGACCGCGGCGCCGGCGCTGGAGCGCAAGGGCGACATCGCGGCGTTCCTCACCGCCCTGGAGCCGCGGAGCATCTTCTTCGTGGACGAGATCCACCGCCTCTCGCGCGCGCTGGAGGAGACGTTCTACCCCGCGATGGAGGACCGCCGGCTGCCGATCACCGTCGGCCAGGGGGCGGGCGCGCGCGTGGTGACGCTGGACCTGCCGGCCTTCACGCTGGTGGGCGCCACGACGCGCGCCGGGCGCCTGACCACGCCGCTGCGCGACCGCTTCGGCATCCAGCACCGCCTGGACCCCTACGAGACCGCGGACCTCGGCGCGATCGTCCGGCGCAGCGCGCAGATCCTCGGCGTCGAGCTCGCGCCCGACGGCGCGGAGGCCATCGCCGGGCGCTCGCGCGGGACGCCGCGCGTGGCCAACCGCCTGCTCAAGCGCGTGCGCGACTTCGCGGAGGTCCGCGCCGACGGCGTGATCACGGCCGCCGTGGCCGACGCCGCGCTCGGGCTGCTCGAGGTCGACCACCTCGGGCTCGAGCGCCTGGACCGCGACATCCTCGACGCGATCTGCGCCAAGTTCGACGGCGGCCCGGTCGGCCTCTCGACGCTC
>JAICJK010000271.1 GCA_025928415.1 Solirubrobacteraceae bacterium
CAGCACCGCGCCCGCGATCCCGGCCATCACGAGCGCCAGGAAGCGCCCGTAGATGTTGGGGTCGAAGAACAGCGAGTTGACGCGGAAGTAGGACTCGAACTGGTTGGAGGAGATGACCTTCGGGTTCAGGAGCAGCGACCGCGTCGCGTACTCCACGAAGCCGATCCCGACGAACACCACCGCCTCGAACGCGACGACGCCGAGCGCCAGCGCGGCCAGCCGGTCCGTCCACGCCACCCTGCGCAGCAGGGCGAAGAGCAGCACGAACGGGACGTAGAAGAACACGACGTTCTCCAGCGCGTGGTCGAAGTTCGCCGAGTACGTCGCCTGGACCGCGTAGAGCACCACGGTCGCGGCCAGCACCCGCTCCAGCCACCCGGGCGCGGGCTCGTCGGCCTCGTCGGTGCTGCGCAGCAGCGGGACGGCGTAGGCCAGCGCGCCCGCGCCGATGACGGCGTACAGCGGGACCAGCAGGTTGGCCGTCGAGCCGCCGGTGGCGATCGGGATCCGGAACGGCACCATCGCCACCGCCGCGAGCGGGAACAGCGCGGAGCGGCGGCCGAACAGCAGCGCCAGCAGCACCACCACCGCGACGCCGCCGACCGCGACCGCGGCGGCCGCCGCGGGCCGGTCGCGCAGCGACTGGATCGCGGAGTTGTCCCAGATGTGGGCGAGCAGCACCACGGGCGTGAGCAGGAGCGCGACGAGCATCGCGCCGGCCCGTGTCCGCGCGCGCGGGGCGGCGACGCTCGCCGCGGCCAGCAGCGCGACGACGATCAGCGGGACAGGAGCGTCCATATGCGTCCCATCAGCGCGGCCGTGTTGCGATCGGGCGTCAGCCGGGCCCCGATCCCGGGGAGGCCGGTGCGGATCACCAGGCCGTTCCCGAACCGGGCGGCGACGATGACGGGCCGGCCGGGCGTGCCGCCGGTGCTGTCCACGGCCGCCGCCACCCGCTTGGCCTGGGCGCCCACCGCGATCGTCGGCTCGTAGGACTGCACGCCCGTGAAGGTGCCCGTCCCGCCCGCGAACAGGCCGATGTCGTCCTGGAGGTTGGTCAGCGTGGCCGGGCGGCCGACCAGCGCCCCGAGGCGCGCGCCGAACAGGTCGGTCGGCGCGGGCGCCGTCGGGCGGGCCAGGTGCCCGCCGGGCGTCAGCACCACCTGGCGGCGCAGCGACCCGGTCCCGAGCGACGCGAGCCGTCCCCCGCCGCGCACGAACGCGCGCAGGCGCCGCCCGAGCGCCGCCGTCAGCCAGCGCGTGTCCCCGGCCAGCAGCACGCCGCGATGCGAGGCCAGCGGCCGCGGGTCGGCGGCCAGCGCGAGGTCGGTCGTCACGTCGTAGCGGTGGCGGGAGTGGTCCAGGAAGGCCAGCACCGGCGCCTCGAGGCCGGCGAAGCCCGCGGGCAGCCCGTCGCCGGCCAGGACGCGCACCGCGCGGACGCTCACGCCGCGGTCGAGCAGGTTGGGCTCGCCGTCGCCGTCGTCGTCGACCGGGTTGCGCCCCTGCCAGGTCATCCAGGGCAGGACGACCAGCACGCGGCGGCGCTCGGCGGACTGGACGAGCAGCGGCACGCGCTGCTGCGCCCCGCGCGTGCGGACCGAGAGCAGGTAGACGCCCGACGCGCCCGCGGGCGCGGTCAGCCGCAGCCGCGCGCGCGTCCCGGAGTAGCGCCGGATCGGCTCGGGAGGGCCGCCGACGCGGCGCAGGCTCGCCGTCCAGCGCTGCTGGCGGGCGTCGATGAGGACGTCGGCGGGCCGGCCGGCGGTCACCGGGACCGCCGGCGGCTGCACGGCGAGCCGGCGCACGGTGATGCCGCCGCGGCCCGGCAGCGTCGCGCCGTAGCCCACGCGCGGCAGGCCCGCGCGGTCCAGCGGCACGCTCGTGCCGATGTTCCCCGCCCGGTCGCGCGACTCGACCACCGCGAGGTAGGTCCCCGGCGCCGCCGGGCGCCCGTCGAGCGTCCCGTCCCATGCCCAGTGCCGCGTCCCGTCCGGCAGCTCGACCGGCGCCATGGCGGCGACCGTGCGCCCCGGGGAGGTCCGGAACAGCAGCACCCGGATCCGGCGGCCGGGCGCCCGGAAGATGACGTCGGCGGGCCGGCCGTCGGCGCGCGGCAGCAGCTCCGGGCGCGCGACCTTGTCGCGCTGGGGCCCGATCGCGATGACCTTCGGGTGCGGGGGCACGGTGTCCTTGCGGAAGGCGCCGGGGACGATGATCGAGCGGCCCTCGCGCCGCAGCGTCACCCGCGTGCGGTAGGTCCCGTCGGGCGCCATGCGGCCGTCGTCGCCCCGCCCGTCCCAGGTGAAGCGCGTGGGGCGGTACGCCGGCATGCGCTCGTCCCGGGCGAGCGTGCGGACGTCGTCGCCGGCGGCGTCGACGACCGTGACCGTGACGTCGTCGGCCTCCTTGAGCTTGAAGTTGATGCGCGCGCGGTCGAAGCGCCCGTCGCGGTTGGGCGAGAACACCGGCGTGGCCATGACCTGCTGGATGACCGTCGGCGAGTGCTTGAGGCGCTGGGCGAGGAAGAAGGCGCCGAACGTGGCCGCGACGAGGACGGCGAACACCGCCCGCGCCGGCGTCGTCACAGGGCCACCAGCGTGCCGTTGGGCACGTCGAAGTCCATGAAGGCCGCCAGGCCGCGGCGGTCGGTGTGACAGCGCGCGACCCGCACCACGCCGCGATGGCAGACGACGAGCGCGGGCAGCGCCCCGGCCTGCGTCAGGTCGACGAAGCCGGCGACGACGCGCTCCATCTGCTCCTCGAGCGACTCGCCGCCCGGGAAGCGGAAGGCCGGGTCGGTCGCGTGGTAGGCCGCCCAGCCCCCCGGGTCCTCGCGCTCGACATCGGCCATCAGGCGCCCCGTCCAGTCGCCGGTGTCGGTCTCCATGAAGCGCGCGTCCGGCCGGGGCTCGAGGCCGAGACGGGCGCCCACGACGTCGGCGGTCTCGCGGGCCCGCGGCAGCGGGGAGCAGGCCAGGGCGACGATGCCGCGCCCCTCCGCGGCCCGCGCCAGCTCGGCCGCCTGCTCGCGGCCGCGGTCGTTCAGCGGCTCGGGGCCCTGGCCCTGGAAGCGCCGCTCCCGGTTGGCGGCGGTCTCGCCGTGGCGGCCGAGCAGGATCACCGCGCGCCCTCGACCGTGTCCGACCGCAGGCCCAGGCGCAGCGTCTCGAGCCCGAGCACGTCGTCGGGCGCGATGTTGCCGAGGTTGGCCTCGCGGCCGAAGCGCTTGAGGAACCAGACCTGCTGCTCCTTGCGCGGGGCCTCGAACAGCATCCGGTCGGCGTCCACGGCGTGCGCGATCTCGTCGATCAGGCCCATGCGCACCTCGCCGTCGGGGCGGAAGATGCCGGCGGTCCCGCTCTCGCGCGCCTCGGCGATGACCTTCCACGCGCCGGCCTCGAGCTCGCCCTGGATCTGCTCGACCCAGCGGTAGGGGGCCATGATCTCGCTGTCGTCCTTGGAGCCCACCTCGCTGAACACGGTGAACTCGGTGGCCAGGCGGGCGATCAGCTCGCGCTTGTGGGCGCCCTCCAGCGCGAGCGTCCCGTCGGACACCTCGACGTGGCGCAGGCCCAGCTCGTGCAGCCAGGCGACCATCTCCTCCACGCGGCCGTCGCGGATCGCGAGCTCGCAGAGCGTCCCGCCGAGGACCACGGGCACGCCGTGGGCGGCGTAGCGGGCGAGCTTCTCGCGCAGGTTGCCGGTGATGAGCGCCGTGCCCCAGCCGAGCTTGACGACGTCGACGCTCGCGCCCGCCACCTCCATCAGGCCGTCGACGGCGGCCAGCGACAGCCCCTTGTCGAGGACGTGCGTCAGGCCGCGCTCGCGGGGCTTCGCGCCGCGCGGCGGGAGATCGAGGAAGCCGGCCACCTCCGGGCGCGGGCGCTACTGCGCCTTGTCCAGGCCGATCGTCACGACGACGTCGGCGTTGCCGCCCGCCACCGCGTCGTTGGGCCCCGCGGGCGTGACGTTCGCGGTGGCGACCCCGAGCAGCTTGGCGACGTCCTGCGCCTCGCGCCGGTGGGCCTGGGTGTAGGCGACGCGGGTGACCTTGAGGGTCTGGTCGACGGCCGTCGCGGTGCCGCCGATCTTGTAGCCGCGGGTCTCCAGGCGGTTGGCCGCGCCGCGCGCGGCGCCGTTGATCGCCGTGCCGTTCTGGACGAACACCGTCGTGGCCGCGCGGTCGACCGGCGGCGCGGCGGGCGTCGAGCTCGCGTGGGTGGAGGCGGCGGGCGGCGCGATGGTGTTCGGCGCCTTGGCGGTCGGCGAGTCGTTGCCGCCGAAGACCTGCGTCGCCAGGACGACGGCGAGCACGACGACGACCAGCACGCCGCCGATGATGGCCAGCGTCACGCGGGCCGGCGAGCGCTCGTCGTCCTCGGGGCCGGGGCGCGAGGTGCCCGCGGCGCCGGCGGCGGTCCGCGGCGGCAGGGTCGTCGCGGCGGGCGGCGTGGCGCGCGCGGGG
>JAICJK010000415.1 GCA_025928415.1 Solirubrobacteraceae bacterium
CGCCCGGCCCACCGCCCGCGGGGGCGCTCGCGGGCGCGCCGCCGGCGGGCGGGGCCGGCGCACCGGGCGGGCCACGCACCCGCAAGTTAGGCGGGGAAGCGAACCAGAACGCGGCGCTCCCCTAAGCCGAGGCGCACGGCGGCGGCACCGTCGCGGTCTCCAGCCAGCAGGGCGCGGCGAGCGCGGTCATCGCCTCGGGCGCCGACGTCGCCGGGCTCGGCGGCTTCTCCGGCCGCGAGAGCGAGGTCTCGGCGAGCTGGCTGGCGAGCGCGGTCGCCGGCGGGCGCGTGCGCTGGGTGCTGACCGACGGGCAGGGCGGCGGGATGCGCGACGCGCGCATCGGGTCCAGCGCCCTGATGGCCGCGGTGCAGCGGTCCTGCCGCGCGGTGTCGCTGACGGGCGCCTCCACGGCGACCACGAGCCGCGGCACGGCGAGCACGAGCGGTCTCTACGACTGCCGGGGTCGCGCGGCGCAGCTCCGCGCGGCGGGCGGCGCGTCGTGAGCGCCCCCGCCCGCCTTCCGCGCGTGGACGTCGTCGTGCCGGTGCACGACGAGCAGCGCGCGCTGCCGGCGTCGATCCGCCGCCTGCACGACGTGCTCTGCGAGCAGCTCCCGTTCGCGTGGCGGATCGTGATCGCCGACAACGCGAGCACCGACGCGACCGCGCGCGTGGCGGCGGCCCTGGCGGACGACCTCCCCGGCGTCGAGCTGCTCTCCCTGCCCGAGAAGGGCCGCGGCCGCGCGCTGCGCGCGGCGTGGACCGCGAGCGACGCCGACGTCCTGTGCTACATGGACGTCGACCTGTCGACCGACCTGCGCGCGCTGCTGCCGCTGCTGGCGCCGCTGGTCTCCGGCCACAGCGACCTGGCGATCGGGTCGCGGCTGGCACCTGGGGCCAGCGTCGTGCGCGGCCCGCGCCGCGAGCTGATCTCGCGCGCCTACAACCGCCTGCTGCGCCTGGTCCTCGGCGCGCGCTTCTCCGACGCCCAGTGCGGCTTCAAGGCGGTCCGTGCCGACGTTGCGCGACGGCTGCTGCCCGCCGTGCGCGACGACGGCTGGTTCTTCGACACCGAGCTGCTCGTCCTGGCGCAGCGCGCGGGCCTGCGCATCCACGAGGTGCCGGTGGACTGGGTCGACGACCCGGACTCGCGCGTCGACGTCCTGCGCACCGCGCTGGACGACCTGCGCGGCGTCGCCCGCCTGCTCGCCGCCGCGCGCCCGGCGCGCTTCGCGGCCATCGGCGCCGCCTCGACACTTGCCTATGCCGCGCTGTACCTGGCGCTGCGCCCGCCGCTCGGGCCGGGCGCCGCCAACGCGGTCGCGCTCGCCGTCACCGCCGTGGCCAACACGCAGGCCAACCGCCGGCTGACCTTCGGGCTCCGCGGGCGGCGGGGGCTGGTGCGCCAGCATGCGCTGGGCGCGCTGGTCTACGTGCTCGCGCTCGGGCTCACGACCGGCGCGCTCGCCGTGCTGCACGGGCTCGACGCGCGCCCGGCCGCGGGGCTCGAGCTCGCCGTCCTGGTCGCCGCGAGCATCTGCGCGACGGTCACGCGCTACGCGGCGCTGCGGAGCTGGGTCTTCGCCCGCCGCCCTATCGTGGCCGCGTGCCCCCGACCGCCGAGCTCCGCGCCCGCCTGGCGGGGCTCACCATCCGCGACGAGCACCGCCTCCGCCGGCGCCTGGAGCGCGTCCGGGGACGCGACGACCCCGAGGCTCGCGGCGCGGCGCTGACCCGCCTGCTCGCCGACGTCGAGGCGGCGGAGGCGCGCATCGCCGCGCGGCGCGCCGCGGTGCCGGAGATCGCCTACCCGCCCGAGCTGCCGGTCAGCGCGCGCCGCGACGACCTCCTGGCCGCGATCGGCGAGCACCAGGTCGTCGTGGTGGCCGGGGAGACCGGGTCGGGCAAGACCACGCAGCTCCCGAAGCTCTGCCTCGAGCTCGGGCGCGGCATCCGCGGCGGCATCGCGCACACCCAGCCCCGGCGGCTGGCCGCGCGCACCGTCGCCGAGCGCATCGCCGACGAGCTCGGCGTCGGGATCGGGGAGGCCGTCGGCTACGCGGTGCGCTTCAACGACCGCTCGGGGGAGGACACGCTCGTCCGGCTGGTCACCGACGGCCTGCTGCTGGCCGAGGTCCGCCACGACCGGCTGCTGCGCCGCTACGACACGATCATCGTCGACGAGGCGCACGAGCGCAGCCTGAACATCGACTTCCTGCTCGGCTACCTCAAGGCCATCCTGCCGCGGCGGCCCGACCTGAAGCTCGTCATCACCTCGGCGACGATCGACCCCGGGCGCTTCAGCGCGCACTTCGGCGGCGCGCCGGTCGTGGAGGTGTCGGGGCGCACGTACCCCGTCGAGGTGCGCCACCGGCCGCTCGCCGCGCAGGAGGGCGACGCGGAGGCGGACCCCATCGACGCGATCGGGGACGCGGTCGGCGAGCTGCTGGCCGAGGGCCCCGGCGACGTGCTGGTCTTCCTCAGCGGGGAGCGCGAGATCCGCGACACCGCCGAGGCGCTGCGCGGGCGCCTGGGCGCCGGCGTCGAGGTCCTCCCGCTCTACGCCCGGCTGTCCAGCGCCGAGCAGCAGCGCGTCTTCCGCCCCCACGCCCAGCGGCGCGTGGTGCTCGCGACCAACGTCGCCGAGACGTCGCTGACCGTGCCGGGCATCCGCTACGTCGTCGACCCCGGGACGGCGCGGATCAGCCGCTACAGCGCGCGCCTGAAGGTGCAGCGCCTGCCGATCGAGGCGATCTCCCAGGCCTCCGCCGACCAGCGCAAGGGCCGCTGCGGGCGCACGGCGGACGGCATCTGCATCCGGCTGTACTCCGAGGAGGACTTCGCCCGGCGGCCGCGCTTCACCGACCCCGAGGTCCTGCGCACCAACCTCGCGTCGGTCCTGCTGCAGATGGCGTCGCTCGACCTCGGTGACGTGGAGTCGTTCGGCTTCCTGGACCCGCCCGACCGCCGGCAGGTCCGGGACGGCCTCGCGCTGCTGGGCGAGCTCGGCGCGGTCGAGCCCGGCGCGGACGCCCGGCGGCCGCGCCTGACGCAGACCGGGCGCCGCCTGGCCCGGCTGCCCCTCGACCCGAGGCTCGGGCGGATGGTCCTCGAGGCGGACGCGCGCGCGTGCGCGGACGAGGTCATCGTCATCGCCGCCGCGCTGTCGATCCAGGACCCGCGCGAGCGCCCGGCCGACCGGGCCCAGGCCGCCGACGCCGGCCACGCGCGCTTCGCGGA
>JAICJK010000093.1 GCA_025928415.1 Solirubrobacteraceae bacterium
CTTGCGCAGCCCGGTGACGATCGGGCGCAGCCGGCCGCCGAGGCGGAAGCGGACGATCCGGTTGTCGGACGCGGCCGTGTAGTAGGCGTAGACGAGGCGGTCGCGGGCGTAGTGCGGCGAGACCGCCAGCCCCAGCAGGCCGCCCTCGCCACCGCTGCCCCCGGCCGCCGGGATCCGCATCACCTCGCGCGGGCGCCCGGCCCGCGGGCGGCCGGCCCGCCCGGGGATGCGCAGGATGCGACCGGTGTCGCGCTCGCCGACCAGCGCGTCGCCGTCCGGCAGGAACGCGATGCCCCACGGCACGTCCAGCCCGGTGGCGACGGTCGTGACCCTGGTCGCGGACGCCGGGCCGGCGGGGACGGAGGCCGTCGGCGCGGTGCCGGGGGCCGCGCGCGCCACGCCAGGGCCCTCGGTCCGCGCGCCCGCCTCGCCGCCGCCCCCGCAGGCGACCGGGGCGAGCGCGAGCGCGGCAGCGGCGGCGGCCGGGGCGGCGTAGAAGAGCAAGCGGTTGCGCGGGGTCATCCCTCGGACCGAGGATGCCAGGCACGCGGCGCCCCCGCGGCACGCGCGCCGCCCCGCTCCGCTCGTGCCCGGCCGCACCCGACTACCGAGCGCTAGTTAGTATGGCGGCGCATCGCTCGAGCGCATCGCACCCGGACAATGGAGGCCGCGTGGCTGCCGGAGGCAGGACAAGGGACAACGTGGTGCCCTCGGAGGCCCGGCGCGCCCAGGCGCGCAGCCTCGCCGCCGAGATGTTCTTCGAGCGCGGCTACGAGTCGACGACCATGCGCGAGATCGCGCGCGCCCTCGACATCAAGGTGGCCAGCCTGTACTACCACTTCCCGGACAAGGAGCAGATCCTCTTCGAGCTGATCGACTCGGTGATGGGTCAGCTCAGCGCCGGCCTGCAGGACGTCATCCGGGGCGAGAAGGACCCCGCGGTGCAGCTCGCCGCCGTCGTGGTCAACCACGTCGTCCTGCACGCGCTGCGCCCCCGCGAGAGCACCCTGGGCGACTCCGAGCTGCGGAGCCTGACCGGCGAGCGCCACGCGGCGGGCCTGCGGCAGCGCGACGACTACGAGCGCCTGGTCCTCGGCGTGCTGCGCCGCGGGCAGCGCCAGGGCCGCTTCTCGCCGGCCGACCCGAAGCTGACGGCCTACGCGATCATGGCCCAGAGCAGCCACGTCGGCACCTGGTACCGCGAGGCCGGCCGCCTGTCGCTGCGCCAGGTCGCGGAGACCTACGTCACGCTGGCCTTCCGGATGGTCAGCGCCGAGCCGCTGCCGCGGGCGACGGTCGCGGGCCTCGTGGACGCGCTGCGCGCCTACCACGAGGCGCTGCGGTAGCCGGGCTCAGCGCGCCGCGGCGCGCGCCCGCTCCCGGGCCGCCGCGGTCGCCTCCGCGTCGAGCGCGAAGCCACGGCCGTCCGGCCTCAGGACGACGCCGTAGACGTCGCGGGCCCGCTCGGGGCTCACCCACCCCTCGCGCACGTCGTGCAGGACGCGCTCCGGGGCGCGGTCCAGCGGGTCGCCGTAGCCCCCGCCGCCGGCCGAGATCGAGACGATCCGCTCGCCCTCCTGCAGCTCGACGGTCCCGACGAGGTCCACCGGCTGCTCGCGGCCCTCGGCGTCGATCATCCACGCGTCGGTCGCCCCGCCCGGCAGGCCGCCGCGGACGCCCTTCGGGGGATGGTGGTGGGCCTCCACCGACCACGCGGCCGCCATCGGGTTGCGCTTGGGCCCGTAGACGCTGCGGCAGCCCAGGCCGCCGCGGTGGCGCCCGGCGCCCTCGGAGTCCGGGATCAGCGCCTGCTCGTAGACGTGGATCGGGTAGCGCTGCTCGTCCACCTCCACGCTGTCCTTGTAGACCAGCGACGCGCACACCGGGATGAAGTACGTGGGCCAGCCGTCGGCGACCGGGCCGCCCGGGCCGCCGCCCGACCCGATGAAGAGCTGGTTGACGTAGGCCTGGTCGCCGAACCGGTGGTCCTTGCCCGACACCACGCCCATGTACGGCCCCATCCCCATCGCGCCCTCGGCGAGGCCCCAGCCGTCGCCGAGCTCGGCGAACGCGGCCTGCGTGGTCGACACGAGCCGGTCCGCGACGTTCGTGGTCGCCATCGAGCAGGAGTGCGGGAACCGCGGGATCCCGGCGATGCACCCCTCGCGCAGCAGGACCGTGACGCGGCGGAAGCTGCCGGAGTTGTGCGGCATGTCCGGGTCGATCGAGTTGAACATGCCGATCATCGCGTTGGCCGTGGCGCAGGCGCGCGACTCGTTCAGGCCGCCGTCGTAGTTGTCCGGGTTCTCGCGCAGGTCGAGCTCGATGCGGCCCTCCTCGGCGTCGATGTTCACCTTGACCTTGAGCGGGATGCCGTCCGGCAGGCCGGGATAGGGGTCGTGGGTCGAGAAGCCCTCCAGCGTTCCGCTGGGCAGCGCCCTGATCGCCTGGGTCATGCGGCGCTCGCTGTAGTCGAACCACTGCTCCACGAGGTCGTCGACCGTGTCGCGCCCGTACTGGGCGCACAGCTCCTTGAGGCGGCGCTCGGCGATCCGGGCGGCCCCCAGCGCCGCGAGGAAGTCCCCGTACCACTGCTCGGGCACGCGGATGCGGCTGTTGCACATGCGGATGATGTCGGCGTTGGGCTCGTAGCCCTGCTGGACGCGCACGCAGGGGAAGGTGATCGCCCCCTCGTCGTAGACGTCCTTGGCGCCCGGGACGTAGGTCGTCGGCAGCGCGTTGCCCGCGTCGGCCTGGTGGGCCTTGGCGATCGCGGTGAAGACGTGCACGCCCTCGTGGAAGACCGGCACGAGGATCGCGTGGTCGGCCGAGTGGGTGTTGCCGAGGTAGGGGTCGTTGTGCAGGAACGCGTCGCCCTCGGAGATGTCGTCGTGCAGCTCGGTCATCGCCTCGGCCAGGAACTCGGAGCCGATCACGTGGACCGGCAGGCCTTCGGCGGTGGCCAGCAGCTTGTTGTCGGCGGTGACGATCGAGCACGAGAAGTCGCGCGCCATGTTGATCACCGCCGAGCGCGCGGAGCGCAGCAGCGTGTTGGTCATCTCGCGGCAGATGCTGTCCAGCCGGTTGGCGATGACGGCGAGCAGGATCGGGTCCGACGTCCGGGTCTGGGTCTGGGTGGTGTCCATGCGCTTCTCCTCCGTCGTGTCAGGCGCTGGGGCGGGAGAGCAGGAAGTCGCCGCGTTCGGTGACCTCGAGCTCCCAGCCGGGATAGACGACGACCGTCGTGGTGGGCAGCTCGACGACCGCGGGGCCGGCGACGCGCTGGTGGGCGGCCAGCGACTCCGCCGCGAAGATCGCCGCCTGCTCGGGGTCGTCGCCGCCCCACCAGGTGGCGCGAGTGCCGCGCGGCTTGGGCGTCGTGGCGCCGTTGGGCGAGATCCGGGGCACCGCCGGCTTGGGCAGGTGCACCGAGGCGCGGCCCTTCCAGTACAGGCACTCGACGCGCTGGCCGGCCTCCTTGACCGCGAACACCGCCTCGTGGGTGGCGTGGAAGGCCTGGACCATCGCCTCGACGTCCTCCGGGCCGTCGAAGCGCCCCTTCTCGAGCGGGACGTCGAGCTCCCACACCTGGTAGGGGTAGCGCGCCTCGACCACGTAGTCCTTGACCCGGGCCTCCGGCGCGATGTGCATCCGGTCGAAGAACTCGTCCATCTGGCGCTCGAGCGTGGCCAGCCCGGCGTTGACGGCGTCGTAGTCGAAGTCGCCGGTCTGCACGCGCCGGCTCACGGTGAACTCGCTGACGATGTCGCCGAACAGCCCGCCGGTGGCCGACAGCGCGGCCGCCGTCCGCGGCACGAGCACGCTGCGGCAGCCCAGCTCCTCGGCGATCTTGGACATCGTCAGCCCGCCCGCCCCGCCGCCGGCCACCAGGACGGAGTCGCGCGGGTCGATGCCCTGGTTGATCGTGATGTCGCGCACCGCGGTGACCATGTGCTCGTTGGCCACGGCGAGGATCGCCCACGCGGCCGCGGCGACCGACAGCCCGAGCGGCTCGGCGACCACGGCGCGGATCGCCGCCGCGGCGGCGTCGGCGTCCAGCGCGAGCTTGCCCGCCCAGAAGTACGCGGGGTCGATGTAGCCCAGCGCGACGGCGGCGTCGGTGACCGTCGGCTCGGTCCCGCCGCGCCCGTAGCAGACCGGTCCGGGCTCGGCGCCTGCGCTCCGCGGCCCGACGCGCAGCATCCCGCCGGGGTCGATCCACGCGACGCTGCCGCCGCCCGCCCCCACGTTCTTGACGTCGACCGACGACAGGCCGGTGATGTGGCCGGTGAACGGCTCGCCGAGCCAGGTCTCGCGCGTGAACTTGACCTCCCCGTCGCGGACCACGCTGACGTCGAAGCTCGTGCCGCCCGTGTCGCAGACGACGACGTCCCGCGACGGAGCGGCGGCCACCTTGCCGGCGACGGGCGCCATCGCCGGGCCGGAGTTCACCGAGTACAGCGGCCGCGAGGCGACGTCGCCGACGCGCAGGACGCCGCCGAAGGAGGTGACGACGAGCAGCTCGCCGCCGAACCCCGCCGCGCGCAGGTCGGTGCCCATGTCGGACAGGTGGCGCTGCATGAGCGGCTTGAGCGAGGCGTCGATCGCCGCCGAGGACGTGCGCCGGTACTCGCGGACGATCGGGTTGAGCCGGTGGGACAGCGTGTAGGGGACGCCGGGCAGCTCGGCCTCCAGCAGCTCGCCGACGAGCTGCTCGTGGGACGGGTTCTCGATCGACCACAGCAGCGACACGGCGACCGCCTCGATCTCGCCCTCGCGCAGCTCGGCGAGCACCCGCCGCACGTCGTCCGCCGCGAGCGGCACCACCACCTCGCCCTCCGAGGAGACCCGCTCGGCGACCTCGTAGGTCAGGCTGCGGGCGATGTACGGCTCCGGGTAGGGCTGGCGGAAGTCGAACGGGCGCAGCTTGCCGCCCTCCCGGAACACCAGCGTGTCGCGGAAGCCGGCGGTCGTGATCAGCGCCGTGCGCGCCGTGGCGCCGGTGAGGATCGCGTTCGTCGACCGGGTCGTCGCGTAGATGACCATCCCGGCGTCGGCCAGCAGCTCGCCGAGCGTGAGCTCGCGCTCCTCGGCCGCCGACGTCAGCGCCTGCGAGATGCCGTCGAAGATCCGCGCGGGGGTGGTCGGCGCCTTGCTCAGCGAGAAGCCGCCGGCGTCGTCGGTGACGACGACGTCGCTGAACGTCCCGCCGGTGTCGATGGCGATCTTGAACGCCATGCCGCTACGCCGCCGCCCCGGCCGGGGGCATGATCGCCTCGCGCCCGCTGAGGGCGCGCTCGACCAGCCGCTTGCAGGCGCCGAGGTCGGTCTCGCGGTACATCGCGAGGATCTCCGCCGCGGGCGAGCCCGAGCCGTGGATGATCTCGGTGTTCCAGTAGCCGCTGTACTCCGAGGCGGCCAGGTCGCGGATCAGCTTGAGGACCTTCAGCCGCTCCCAGGTCTGCTCCGGGTCCGCGCCGCGCAGGTACTTCTCGACGAGCGGCCGGATGTCGTCGGCCAGCAGGTCCTCGGCCAGCGGGGCGGTGGTGACGGCGCCGCCGGCGATCTCGAGCAGCAGCCGCGTCGCCATGAAGTGCCCCTCCATGCAGATGTGCTTGCCCGCGTTGGTGAGCACCGGGTCGGGCACCTGGTAGCCGGCCGGCGTGCAGGAGCTCTCGCGCGAGGCCGCGACGCCCAGCGCCCAGATCGAGCGCTCCAGCCGGATGAGCTGGGCGATCTTCTCGCGGATGTGCCCCACGCCGGCGACGCCGTTGAGCTCGGCGATCCGCTGCGCGGCGCCGATGAACAGGCGCAGCTTGCCCGACTCGGTGCCGAGGTAGCCCTGGCGGTTGACGCTGGCGAAGGTGTTCGCGACCTCGCCGGCGTACTCCCACTCGCCGAGCAGGAACACCCGCTCGTAGGGGACGAAGACGTCGTCGAAGATCGTCAGCGTCTCGGCGAGCTCGTCGTGGGAGGAGATCGGGGCCTCCCAGGCGCTGTCGCTGCCGGCGTTGAACGCGCGCGCGATCAGCGTCAGCCCGGGGGCGTCGACGGGCACGGCGAAGGAGACCGCGTAGTCGGCGTCGTCGGCCCGCATCGCCCGCGTCGGGATCACGATCAGCTCCTCGGCCCCCACGGAGCCCGAGGTGTGGGCCTTGGCGCCCCGGACCACGATGCCCTCGGCGGTGCGCTCGACGACGTGCAGGTAGAGGTCGGGGTCGTCCTGCTCGGCCGGGCGCTTGGCGCGGTCGCCCTTGACGTCGGTCACGGCGGCCGCGGTCATGAGCTGCTCGCGCTGGAAGCGGCTGACGTAGTCCCGGACGCGCTGGTGGTAGCCGGTGCCGCGATCCGCGTCGAGCCGGTGGGTGACGATCAGCAGCGCCTGCAGCTCGTCGCGGCCGATGCTCGCGTAGCCGGCCAGCGGCGAGCGCTCGGCCAGCAGCCGGGCGGCGGCCAGGTTCTGCTCGAGATCCTCGACGGTGCTCGCCATGTGCCAGAAGACGTGCGACTGCTCGCCGTTGAGGTCGGGGCCGGCGACCATCGTCGGCGCGGTCTCGGGATCGAAGGCGGCCTGGTAGAGCCAGGTGCCCCACGAGTGCAGGGTCGGGGCGAAGGCCGGGTGCTCGGTGACGTCGTCGAGGGCCTGCCCCCGCCAGCGGATGTCCACGCTGCGTCGCTTGAGCCGTTCGGTGAGCTGGTCAGGCGTGTGCAGTGCCATGCGAGGCTCCTTCGGTGGTGGTCGGGGTGCAAGTGGCCGCCGCGGCGCGCCGCAGCGCCGGGCGGTCGACCTTGCCGGCCGCGTTGCGCGGCAGCTCGTCGACGACGAGCAGCCGGCCGGGGACGGCGTACTGCGCGACGTGGTCGCCGAGGCCCGCGCGCACCTCGTCCTCGTCGAGGGCGGCGCTGCCCTTGCGGGTCACGAAGGCCACCACCTGCTCGCCGAAGATCGGGTGCGGGGCGCCGACCACCGCGGCCTCGGCGACCTGCGGGTGCAGGTGCAGCGCCGACTCGACCTGCAGCGGGCTGATCTTCTCCCCGCCGCGGTTGATGACGTCGGCCGCGCGGCCGGCCAGGTGCAGGTAGCCGTCCGGGGACAGGCGCCCGACGTCGCCGGTCCGCAGCCACCGGCCGCGCAGCGCGGCGGCGGTGGCCTCGGGCGCGTCGACGTAGCGCAGCATGCGCGTCGGCCCGGCCAGCTCGATCAGCCCGGTCGCGCCGGCCGGCACGGGCGCGCCGGCGGCGTCCACGATGCGCTGGCGCACCCCGTCGACGGGCCGGCCGACGCTGCCCGCGTGGCCGGCGAGGTCCTCCGGGCGCAGGAGGTGGCTCACCGAGGTGAACTCGGTGAGCCCGTAGGAGTCGTAGGGCCGCACCCACGGCCAGCGCGCCGTCAGCTCGTCGATCCACGCCCGGGGCATCGGCGCGCCGCCGTGGCAGGCGATCCGGCAGCCGCCGAAGATCGCGTCGGCGTCCTCGCCGAGCATGAGCAGCCGCAGGATCCCCGGCACCGCCATCAGGAACGACGAGGGCCGCGCGACCAGGGCCGCGCGCGCGGCCGACGTCGTGAAGGCGGGCAGCAGGTCGACGGTCCCCCCCACGAGCAGCATCTGCGCGAGCTGGTCGCAGAAGCCCGTGTTGTGGCACAGCGGGACCATGACCAGCGAGCGGTCGGCGTCGCCGGTGCCCAGCACCCGCGCGTAGGCGCGCGCGGCGGCCACGAGCGCCCCGTGCGTGATCAGCGCGCCCTTCGGCGCCCCCGTGCTGCCGGAGGTGAAGCTGATGACGGCGGGGCTGCCCGCTCCCGGGCCGGCGCCGGCGCGCCGGGCGGGCCGCTGCGAGCCCGGCGACGCTGCGGCATCGCCGGCCTCGCCGCCGCCGAGCGGCCGCC
>JAICJK010000392.1 GCA_025928415.1 Solirubrobacteraceae bacterium
ACGGCGGCCAGCGCCGGGACGACGCCGAGGCCCCAGGTGAACGTCCACAGGTAGTAGAGCTGCCCGCTGGACTGCGTCGTGCCGAGCTTGCCCGCGGCGTCGTCGGCCACCGAGGTCTGGTGGGTCAGCCCCTCGCGGAACTCCGAGAAGCTCAGCAGCGCGTACGGGTTGGCCGCCGCGAACGCGGCGATGGCGGCCAGGGCCGCGAGCGCGAGGCCGCGGACCGCCGCCCCGGGCCCGCCGGGCGCGCGCAGCTGCGCGCCGGCCGCGGCCAGCAGCGGCAGGAGCACGATGCCGCCCGTGTACTTCGTCGCGCAGGCCAGGCCGAGGCCGACGCCGGCCACGAGGTAGTCGACCACGCGGCCCCGGCGCAGGACGCCCGCCGTGCCCCACAGCGCCAGGCAGATCGGCGCCAGCGTCGGCACGTCGTTGAGCGCGAGATGCGAGTAGAAGACCGGCAGGAAGGCGACGCCCATCAGCGTCGCGGCGAGCAGCCCGACCCGGCGGTCGAACAGCCGGGCGCCGGCGAGGTAGAGCAGCCAGACCGCGAGCGTCCCGGTCGCCGCGGCGGTCACCCGGGCGACGACGAAGACCTCGGTCGGGTCGCGCGCGTAGGCCTGCGAGACCCCGTCGCGCCCGCCGAACCACACGTCGAAGACGATGTGCAGCAGGTAGGTGTAGGCGGGCGGGTTGACGAAGTAGTGCGGGTTCCAGCCGTGCCCGAAGAGCCCGATCGCCTTGGGGACGAAGTGCGCGTTCTCGTCCGCGTTGTACGCGTACGGCATGCCGTGCGAGGCGCCCCAGACGCGCAGCGCGAAGCTCCCGGCGAGGACCAGCAGCACCAGGCCCAGCCAGCCCGGGGAGCGCGCGGCGCCGGCGCCCAGGCGCGCGCCGGTCCCCGGCGCCTGCTCGGCGCCGGGCTCGACCGGCGTGGCGGGGGCGCGGCGGCGGCGCAGGGCGTCGACCGACGCCATCAGCAGCTCGCGTAGATCCCGTAGTAGGCCGAGACGGCGATCCGGTGGAAGCCCGGCAGCGGGACGGAGTCCAGCGGGTCGTCGGTCGGATCGGCGAGGGCCTGGCTGAGCAGCGCGGTCCGGTCGGTCACATACAGCGCCACCCCGCGGCCGATCCGGCGCGCCTGCGCCGGGTCGGCGCGGGCGACCACGTCGCCCGCGCCCGCCTTGAGCACCCACCGGGAGTCCGGGATGAGCTTGTGGTTGGGCGTCGACAGCGGGCCGCCGCAGAGCCGGCGCGCGCGGGTGACGGCCGGCTCGGCGAGGACCTTCTGCAGGGAGGCGTGGGCGTCGCCGCGGAACGTCAGCTGGTTGCGGAAGACCTGCAGGTTGACGTGCGTCGCGGTGAACGCCACGCCGTAGCCGACGAGCAGGACCGCCCCGACCATCCACGCGGTCCGCAACCGGCCGCGCTCGAGCATCGACCAGCCGGCGATCGCCACGGCGGCGAAGACCATGACCATGAGCGACGGGACGAGCAGGTAGCGGTCGATGACCGACAGGCCGGCGATGCCGACCAGGAAGAACGTGCCGACCCCGGTCGCCAGCAGCGCGGCGGGCATCGCCAGGCGCCGGGGGGCCGCCCACGCCGCGCCGAGGAAGCCGAGGATGCCGGCGTAGAAGACCGGCGCCTTGTCGAGGTTCTTCAGGAACTGCACCGTCGCCCCGGGCACCTGGGCGAGGCCCTTGGTGCGGCCGAGCTCCTCCGCCAGGCCGCTGGTGTGCTGCAGCGAGAAGAACGGGTGGCCGGTGACCGCGAAGTCCACCAGCACCCAGATCACCGGCGCCAGCGCGGTCAGCGCCGCGTAGCGGACCCGCGTGGCCCACGACGCCGGCCACGCCACCCAGAGGAAGTACACGCCGGCGATCAGCCACGCCTCGGGGCGCATCAGGCCCCCGCAGACCAGCAGGGCGAAGACCGGCCAGCCGCGGCGCGGGCGCTCCGCCTCGAGCACCGCCGCCCACACGACCAGCGCCAGGTAGGGCACGTCGATGTACCCGCGGGCGGCGAGGAACGGGAAGTCGAAGCGCGTGCAGACCAGCGCGGCGGCGACGAGCCCGACGACCGGCGTGAAGGCCACGCGCGCCAAGCGGTAGACGCCCGCGGCCAGGGCCACGAACGACGCGAGCGTGGCGCCGACCATGATGCGGTCGGCCGGGTCGCCGAGCAGCGACAGCACGGCGCCGAAGGCGATCGCCAGCGGGTGCTCGGTGGGCGACCGGTAGGCGTCGAAGGACGGCGCGGTGCCGTGCAGCAGCTCGCGCCCCCACAGCAGCGAGTAGTAGGAGTCGTAGTTCGGGTACGTCGGGTAGATGACGAACCCGGCGAGGGTCGCGAGGGCCAGGAGGATCAGCGCGAGACCCGGCAGCCCCAGCCGCAGGCGCCGCGCGGCGTGCGGGGGCCGCGCGACGTCCTGGGCCGGCCTGCGCCGGGTGAGCGTCGCGATCTCCATGCGGGGGAACGTCGGAGCCAGCGTCACCCGGATGGCAGCTAGGGTGGACCTTCTGGGATACTGGCCCGCCGAGTGTACGGCAACGCCCAGCTCACCAAGCGCGTGCCGCTCCCGCTCCGAAGGCCATGAAGCTCATCATCCAAATCCCGTGCTTCAACGAGGAGGAGCAGCTCCCCGGGACGCTCGGGGACCTGCCCCGCAAGGTCGACGGCTTCGACGCCGTGGAGTGGCTGATCGTCGACGACGGCTCGACCGACCGCACGATCGAGGTCGCCCGCGAGCACGGCGTGGACCACATCGTCCGCCTGACCAACAACAAGGGCCTGGCGGCGGGCTTCCAGGCCGGGCTGGACGCCTGCCTGAAGCTCGGCGCGGACGTCATCGTCAACACCGACGCCGACAACCAGTACGACGCGCGCGACATCCCCAAGCTCGTCGCGCCGATCGCCGCCGGCAAGGCGGACATGGTGGTCGGCGACCGCGAGACCGACTCGATCGAGCACTTCTCCCCGCGCAAGAAGCGCCTGCAGCGCCTCGGCTCGTGGGTCGTGCGCCAGGCGTCGGGGACCGACCTGCCCGACACGACCTCCGGCTTTCGCGCCTACAACCGCGAGGCGGCCATCCAGATGGCCGTCGTGTCGAAGTACACCTACACGCTCGAGACGATCATCCAGGCCGGCAAGCTGCTCGTCGCCACCGACCACGTGGCGATCAGGACCAACCCGAAGACGCGCGAGTCCCGCCTGTTCCCGTCGATGACGGCCTACGTGCGGCGCAACGCCGTGGCGATCGTCCGCATCTACGCGCAGTACGAGCCGCTGAAGGTCTTCATGTCGCTGGCCGCCGTGCTGGCCGTGCTCGCGCTGATCCCGTGGACGCGCTTCGCGATCGCCTACCTCGGCGGCGAGGGCGCCGGCCACGTCCAGTCGCTGGTCTTCGGCGCGGTGCTCTTCAACGCCGCGGTCGTCCTCGCGGCGCT
>JAICJK010000439.1 GCA_025928415.1 Solirubrobacteraceae bacterium
ACCGTGAAGCCGTCGACGCCGGGGAGCATCAGGTCGAGGATCACGGCGTCGTAGGGGCGGCGCGTAGCGTGGTCGAGCGCCTCGTCGCCCGTCCGCGCGACGTCCACCGCGTAGCCCTCCTGCTCCAGGCCGCGCTCCAGCGCCCGCACCAGCTTGAGGTCGTCCTCGATCACCAGGAGCCGCATCGCCCTTCCTCCGCCGGTGAGCTTAGACCCGCCCTCGAAGACGCCCGCATACTGGCCGATCGGGTAGTTCCACCGGACGCCGCCCAGCGTACTCTAAGAACGCCCTAAGAGATCGTCCAGAAGAATCTCCGGGGGCGGGGAAACCAGAGGGAAGGCACGGGGCCGCGTGCGGTGGGGGACCTGTCGCACGCGATCTCGTGGGATCGTCCGAGCGGAGGGGTTGCGTGTGAGATGCGGCGTCGTCGCGTCCACCTTGTCGCGGGCGCCGCGGCGCTCGCGCTGACCGCCGGCCTGGGGCTCGTCCTCGGCGGCGAGGCGGCGGGGCTCGCGGGGACCCGTCCGCCGCTCGCGCCGCCCGCCGCCGGGACCGCGCACCGCGGAGCCTTCTCCATGCCCACGCGCGTCGACAACCGCTGGTGGCCGCTGGTCCCGGGCACGCGCTTCACGCTGGTCGGGAGCGCGAACCGCGGCGGGGGCAGCAAGCCGCACCGCGTGCTGTTCACCGTGACCGACCTCACGAAGGTCGTCGACGGCATCACGACCGTCGTCGTCTGGGACCGCGACTTCAACGCCGGCCGCCTGCTCGAGGACGAGCTGGCCTTCAACGCCCAGGACGACGAGGGCACGGTCTGGAACTTCGGCGAGTACCCCGAGCAGTACGAGCACGGGCGGCTCGCCGGCGCCCCCGACACGTGGATCGTCGGCCGCGCCGGGGCGCGCGAGGGCGTCGCGATGCCCGCGCGCCCGCGCGTGGGGACGGCGAGCTACCTGCAGGGGTGGGCGCCCGCGATCGAGTTCTCCGACCGGGCGCGGGTCTTCGGCAGCGGGCGGCGGACCTGCGTCCCGCTGGCCTGCTACCGCGGCGTGCTCGAGACCGACGAGTGGAACCCGACCGAGCACGGCGCGCACGAGCGGAAGTTCTACGCGCCCGGCGTGGGCAACATCCGCGTCGGGGCGGCCGGCGGCAAGGAGCGCGAGGGCCTCGTGCTCGCACGCGTCGAGCACCTCAGCGCGGGCGCGATGGTCACGGTCCGGCGCAAGGCCCTGGCGCTCGACCGCCGCGCCTACCGCGTGAGCCGCGGCGTCTACGGGCGCACGGAGCGCGCGCGGCGCGCGGGGGGCTAGGCCCGTGCGGGCGCACCGGCCGTCGCCGGCGCTCGTGATCGCGTGCATCGCGCTCGGCGTCGCGCTCGGCGGCACGTCGTACGCCGTCACCCGGCTGCCGCCGCGCAGCGTCGGGACCGAGCAGCTCAAGGCCGCGGCCGTGACGCGCTCGCGGATCCGCGACAGCGCGATCGTCGGCGTGAAGGTGGCGCCCGACGCGCTCAAGGGCGCCGACATCGTCGAGGGGTCGCTCGGCACGGTGCCGTCCGCCCGGCGGGCGGGCGAAGCCGGTCACGCCACGCAGGCCGACCGCGCCGCCGCGGCGGACCATGCGGCGGCGGCCGCCGCGCTCGACCAGGTCGACTACCGCGCCGCCGCGGGCAGCGTCGCGGCGGCCGCCGAGGCGACCGAGTCCGCGCCGGCGACGACCACCGAGGCGACCGCCACGGCGCACTGCGACCCGGGCTCCCACGCGACGGGCGGCGGCGTGCAGGTCGAGGAGGGCTCGGGCCTGGTGATCGGCGACGACCACCCGAGCGGCAGCACCGCGTGGACGGGGCGCGTGGAGAGCGCCGACCCGGCGCCGCACACGTTCACCGTCTTCGTCGTCTGCGTCCGGTCGGAGACGGCCGGATGAGCCCGCATCCGCATCGGCTCGGGCGGCGGGCGCGAGGAGCGCGCATGCGGCGCGCCGGCGCCGTGGCTCTCGGGATCCTGGCGGCGGCGGCGTCGTTCGCGACGACGGCCTGCGGCCACGAGGACGAGTCCGCCGAGATCGGGAGCGCGCCGCTGGCCTCGGTGCCGCCGGCGTCGGAGTTCGTCCGCGTCGTGGACAACGCGTGGTTCCCGCTGATCCCGGGCTCGCGCTACCACTGGGAGGGCAAGAGCCGCGATCAGCCCGTGAGCGACGACCTGACCGTCACGCACGCCACCGAGCGCGTCATGGGCGTGGTGACCACGGTCGTCCGCGACCGCTCCTACCGGCGGGGGAGGCTCGTCGAGGCGACGACGGACTGGTACGCGCAGGACCGCCAGGGGAACGTCTGGTACTTCGGCGAGGCGACCAAGACGCTCGACGGCCACGGGAAGGTGGTCAGCCGGGAGGGCTCGTGGCGCGCCGGGGTCGACGGCGCGGCGGCCGGGATCTTCATGCCCGGGCGCCCGCGCGTGGGCCAGACGGTCCGGCAGGAGTACCTCAAGGGGCATGCGGAGGACCACGCCGAGATCCGCAGCCTGCATGCCGCGGTCCGCACGCCGTACGTCTCGTCGCGGCGCGCGCTGCGCACGACCGAGACGTCGCCGATCGAGCCCGGGGTGGTCGACGCCAAGTACTACGTGCGCGGGATCGGGACGGTCGTCGAGGCCTCGGTCAAGGGCCCGGAGCACGAGCGGCTGGAGCTCGTGTCGTTCTCGCGGGGGTGAGGCGGGGGCCGGGTCCCGCCGTGACGGGGCGTGCGCCGGGTCCCGCCGTCACGGGGGCGTGCGCCGGACGCCGCAGTTGCGTGACCTTCGCGTCCTAGCCCCGTCACAGCGCCCCGCGCCAGGGTGGCGCCATGTCCCGCCTCCGCGCCCGCGACGGCCAGGCGAGCGTCGAGCTCGTCGCCCTGCTCCCGGTCCTCGCCGTGCTCGCGGGCGCGCTGTGGCAGGGCGTCGTGGCCGGGCAGGCCGCGTGGCTGGCGGGCACCGCGGCGCGGTCGGCTGCGCGCGCCGCGGCGCTCGGTCAGGACGCGCAGGCC
>JAICJK010000272.1 GCA_025928415.1 Solirubrobacteraceae bacterium
CACCGCGCAGCCCGAGAGCAGGATCGAGTGCTCGATCTCGGCGCCCTCGATGACGCAGCCCTCCCCGACGGAGGTGTACGGCCCGATGTAGCAGTCGGTCAGCCGCGTCCGGGCGCCGATGATCGCCGGGCCGCGGACCGTGACGCGCTCGAGCCGGGCGCCCGCCTCGACGACCACGCGGCCGTCGACCCGCGAGTCGACGACCTCGCCCTCGACGCGCGCCGTGATCGTGTCGAGGATCAGCCGGTTGGCCTCCAGCATGTCCTCGAGGCGCCCGGTGTCCTTCCACCAGCCCCGGACGATGTGCGGCTCCACGCGGCGCCCGGTGTCGACGAGGTGCTGGATCGCGTCGGTGATCTCGAGCTCGCCGCGGGCGCTCGGCTGGATGGCGCGCGCGGCGTCGTGGATGCCGGAGGTGAACATGTAGACGCCGACCAGCGCGAGGTCGGTCTTCGGCTCGGCGGGCTTCTCGGCCAGCGAGATCACGCGGCCGTCGGAGAGCTCGGCGACGCCGTAGTGCTCCGGGTCCGGCACCGGCGTGAGCAGGATCAGCGCGTCCGGGGAGCTCGACTTGAACGCGTCGACCAGGTCGCCGATGCCGCCCTGCAGCAGGTTGTCGCCGAGGTACATCACGAACGGCGAGTCCTGCAGGAACGGCTCGGCGGTGAGGACGGCGTGGGCCAGCCCGGCGGGCTCGTCCTGCTCCACGTAGGTGATCTCGACGCCGAACTGCGAGCCGTCGCCGACGGCCTCGCGGATCTCGCCGCCGGTCTCCGGGGCGATGATGATGCCGATCTCGTGGATCCCGGCGTCGGCCATGGCCCGGATGCCGTAGAAGAGCACCGGCCGGTTGGCGACCGGGACGAGCTGCTTGGCGCTCGTGTGGGTGATGGGGCGCAGGCGCGTGCCCTTGCCCCCGGACAGGATGAGTCCCTTCATCAGTACGTGCCCCGTAGCTTGCGGTGGTCCCAGGTCGCGCGCCGGCGCTCGACGAACTCGAGCCCGACGCGTTTGGCAGCCTGCGCGGTCACGGCCGTCCGGGCCGCCTCCGCGAGGTCGCCGGTGCTGCCGCCCGCGTGGCGGGCGAAGATCTCCAGGCCGAGCCGCTCCACGGCGCCGGCGTCGCGATGCACGACGGTGTCGCACTCCAGCATCACCCCGCGCAGGGCCCCGTAGTCGACGCCGGCCTCGACCTGCAGCGTGGCGCGGGCGTCGCGCTCGAGGTTGCGGACCTTCTGGGACTTGGCGAACGTCCAGGCCCACAGCGTCCCGGCGCGGACCACGTACCACAGCGGCATGAGGTGCGGCCAGCCGTCGCGGCCGTTGGTCGCGCAGACGACGGTGCGCTCCTCCTCCAGGAGGGCAAGCACCTCGCGCTCGTCCATCTGGATCTGCTCGCGGCGGCTCACGCGGGCGGCATCCTAGTGCTTCGGTGCGCCCGCGCAGGGATCAGGCGGTGGCCGGGAGCAGCCGGGCGACGGCCCCGCGGACGGCGTCGCGCGCCTCGGGCGGCTCGAGGACGGCGGCGTCCCCGGCCTCCTTGAGCACCTCGCGCACGAGCCAGTCCGACCCCGCGAAGGACAGCTCTACGACCACGGAGCCGTCGGACAGCTCCTCGGCCACGTGGCGCTCCTCGCGCGCCCAGCGGGCGCGCTCGGGGGAGACCCAGACGCGCGCCGTGCGCGAGGCGGGCACCTCGCCGGTGCGCGGCCAGCCCTCGACGTCGGCGGCCGGGTCGACCTCGGGGCGCGGCTCGAATCCCACGTCGGTGACCGTGGCCTGCTTGACGCGGTCCAGGCGGAAGTGGCGCACCGCCTCCTTGGCCGGGTCGTAGGAGGCGACGTACCAGCCCTCGCGCCCGTTGATCAGCGCGTAGGGCTCCACCGTGCGCTCGGAGAACTCGTCCTCGTTGGCCTTGTAGTACTCCAGGCGCAGCAGGCGGCGGGCGCTGATCGCCTCGGAGACGATGCGGGCGACGTCGGCGTCGTCCCCGGGCGTGCGCGCGACCTGCAGGCCCTGGTCCATCGGGTCGGAGCCCAGCGCCGCCACGATCTTGGCGCGGGCGCTGGCCAGGCTGCCCTCGGGCAGGTGGTCGCCGATCAGGTCGATGGCGGCCACGAGCGCCTTGGCCTCCACGGGCAGCAGGCGGGCCGGGCGCGCGAAGTTGTCCGAGTAGGGCTCGGGGTCGACCTCGATCGTGCCGTCGTCGCCGACCTCGGCGTAGAGGACGTAGGAGCCGCCGCCGAAGTTCACGACGTTCAGGACGTTGACGTCCTCGCGCAGCTCCTGCGCGGAGAGCTGCAGGCGCTCGCAGACCTCGTCGACCTGCAGGACGCTGCCGCCGCGCCCCGCCTCGATGAGGATGCTGGCCAGCGTCACCAGGCGCGCGAAGCGCTCGGGGCGGATCGCGCCGTCGCGGCGCGCGTCGGCGCCGTCGCGGGGCTCGGCGGCCGGGGGGACGTCGGCGGGCTGCCGGGCCGCGGGCTCGGCGAGCGCGAGGCCGCCCTCGTGGCGCTCGGCCAGCAGCCGCACGCGGTCGTGGACCTCGTCCTGCAGCTCGGGCGGGGACAGCACCCGGGCGTGCTCGCCGAGGCGCAGCACCCAGGAGGCGAGCTGGCGCGTGGCGGCGTAGCCGGTGGTGAACACGATCCCGCCGTCCTCGGCCGGCCGGACCTCGCCGTAGCGGCCGAAGTGGCGCTCGACCTGCCAGCCGATGCGGTCGGAGACCCAGATCTCGGCCGTCGCGGCGACGTCGCCGAACTGCCAGTCGGCGCGGCTGGCGTAGGCGCGCGGATCGAAGTCGGCCGGCCGCTTGAAGTCGTGCTCGGCCTTGGTCGCGTAGGCGACCTTCCCGCGGATGCGCGAGAGCCGGAAGACGCGCAGGGCGCCGCGCTCGTGGGCGTGGCCGAGGAGATAGAACTGGCCGCCCTGGAAGAGCAGGTGGTACGGGTCGACCTTGCGCGAGCCGGTCGCGTCGCGCTCCATCGTGTAGTAGTCGAAGGTGATCGTCTTGTGGCGGAAGATCGCCGTCTCGATCTTCGCCAGGCGCTGCGAGAGCTCGTGGCCGCCGGCGCTGCCGGTGATGCCGAGCGCGATCGAGCCCTGCTCGGGCGCGTTGAGTGGGGAGGGGCGGCCCCAGGTGATCTGCTGCAGCGCCAGGCGCAGCGGCTCGGCGTAGGCGAACTCGCCGTCGAGCAGGGTGAGGGCGGTCTGCAGCGACGCGAGCTCCTCGTCGCTGAAGGCGACCGGGGGGAGGTGGAAGTTCTCCGGGCGCAGGGAGTAGTTCTCCTGCTCGGCGATCCCGTCGACGGGCCGCTCGACGGTGAGCTGGATGCCCAGCGACTCGAGCTCCGCGCGGTCGGCGTAGAAGCGCCGGGCGAAGGCGTCCTCGTTCATCCCGCTGTAGCCCTCGACGTCGCGCCGGATCTCCAGGGCGGTGACCGGGCGGCGCTCGGCCATCAGGTAGGAGATCAGCGAGAGCTGCCTGATGAGCTTTTCGGTGTCCTTCGCCATGCTGGGCTGAGGATAGGCCCGCGACGTCGCGGGCCCGGGCGCCCCGGGGGAAGCGCCCCCGCTCTTTGCGGACTTTGATCGCGGCCTGCGGGTGCGCCGTCACGAACGCGGCGACCCGCGCGGCGACGCCGGAGCGGGAGAGTAGGTTTCAGCGCGAACCATGGTCAGGCTCGTCATCGTCGACGACCACGAGGCGCTCCGCGACGCCCTCGCGGTCGTCCTGGGGCAGCGCGGGATGGAGGTCGTGGGGGCGGCCGGCAACGTCGCCGCCGGCCTGGATCTCGTCGAGCACGGGGAGGCCGACGTCGCCCTCGTCGACATCCGGCTGCCCGACGGGAGCGGCATCGACCTGACCCGCGAGCTGCTCGCCCGTCGTCCCGATCTCGGGGTGGTGCTCTACACGGGCCACAGCGACGTCGACCTGCTCTACGACGGCCTCGACGCCGGCGCCCGCGGCTACGCGCTGAAGGCCGGGTCGCTGGACGAGCTCCTCGGCGCGATCGCCCGCGTGGCCGAGGGCGGCTCGTACGTCGACCCGCGCCTGGACCGCGTGCTGCTCGAGCCGCGCGAGACCGCGCGCGCGACCCAGCTCAGCCCCCGGGAGAGCCAGATCATGGCGCTCATGGCCGAGGGCCTGACGGCGGAGCGCATCGGCGACGAGATCGACGTGTCCGTCGAGACGGTGCGCACCCACGTGCGCAACGTGATCCGCAAGCTCCAGGCCCGCAACCGCGTCCACGCGATCGCCCTGGCGCTCGAGCGCGGCGAGATCGCGCTGGGCAGCTTCAAGGAGACCTAGAAGCCGACGGCGCGGTGGCGTGCGGCGCGCGGCGAGCGGTGGCGCGCTGCGGGCGGTGGCGCCAGGCGGCGGGCGATGGCGCGCGGCGGGCGGTGGCGGGCGGTGG
>JAICJK010000590.1 GCA_025928415.1 Solirubrobacteraceae bacterium
CGCGCGGCTGGCGCGGCACGCGCGCGGCGACCTCGGGCGGGGTCTGCGGGGCCGGCGCCTGGGAGGGCGCGGGCGTCGTGGCGATCCGCGTCGCCGCGGTGTCCGGGGCGTCGGCGGGGACGACGCGCGTCGCCGCGGTCGCGTCGGAGCCGATGCCGCGCGCGCCGTCCTCGAAGGCCACGCGCAGATCCTCGGCGGTCGCCGGCCGCTCGGCCGGGTCGAGGGCCAGGGTGCGGTCGACGGCGACGGCGAGCGCCTCCGGGATGGCGGGGTCCAGCTCGTGCAGCCAGGCCGGCGCCTCGCGCTGCTGCTTGAGCGCGAGCTCGGTCAGCGACGCCGCCTCGTAGGGCAGGCGGCCGCTGAGGAGCTGGTAGGTCACCACGCCGAGGGCGTAGATGTCGGCGCCGGGGCCGGCCTCCTCGCCGCGCGCCTGCTCGGGGGCCAGGTAGGACGCGGTGCCGAGGACCGAGCCGATCTGGGTGATCGCGGACTCCTCGCTGACCGCCTTGGCGATGCCGAAGTCGGCGAGCTTGACGACGTCGTCGTCGGAGCGCAGGAGGTTGCCGGGCTTCACGTCGCGGTGCACGACGCCGTTGCGGTGGGCGTAGTCCAGGCCGCGGCAGGCCTGCGTGACGATCTCCATCGCCTCGTCGACCGGCAGGCGGCCGCGCTCGCGGAGGATCTCCGCGCCCGACTGCCCGCGGATGTACTCCATGACGATGTAGTGGCGGCCGCTGCCCTCGTCGAGCCCGAAGTCGAAGACCTGCACGATGTTCGGGTGCACCAGCCGCGCGGCGGCCAGCGCCTCGCGCCGGAAGCGCGAGACGAACTGCTGGTCCTCGGCCAGGTGCTCCGCCAGCAGCTTGACGGCGACATGGCGCTCCAGGCGGCGGTCGAACGCGAGCTGCACCGTGGACATGCCGCCGACGCCGAGCCGGTCCCCGAGCTCGTAGCGGGACGCGAGGAGCTGCCCGGCCATCATCAGGGCGTCGCCCCCGCGTCGCCGCCGGACGGCGTGGCCCCGCCGGGGGTCGCGCCCCCGGTGCCGCCCGTGCCACCGCCGGGGGTGGTGGTCGCCGGCGGCTGGGTCGTCGCCGGGGGCTCGGTGGTGGTGTCCGGCGGCTGGGTCGTCGTGTCCGGCGGCTGGGTCGTCGTCTCCGCAGGAGCGGTCGTCGTCTCGACCTGCGTGGAGACCGTCGGCACCTCGGTGGTCTGCGTGCCGGTCTGCTGGCGGCACTCCACGCCGGCTTGCGTGCGCAGCCGGGCGATCCCGCGCAGCAGGCGGTCGCGGAGCCGCGGGTCGACCGACTTCGGGAAGTCGATGACGACCTGGCGCGCCTGCGCGGCCGCGTCGTCGGCCTGCCCGCAGCTCGCCGTCCCGTTCGCCACCGCGGCCTCGACGGCGTCCACGCGGTCCTTGATCTGCTGGGCGTCGGAGGCCGGGATCAGCTTGCTGCGATCGCCGCCGCAGGAGACCAGGAAGGCGGCGCCCAGGCCGAGCGCGAACACGAGCAGGAGGGGCAAGGCGCGCATCCTCATTGACCGTACTGAAGGCGCTCGGCGAGGGAGTCCGGGAGCCGCGCCTCGCGGATGGCGGCCTGGGCGCCCTTGATGTCGTACTCGCTGCGCATCCACGCCGCGCTCCAGCGCTCGGTGTCCAGGAGCAGCCAGGCCGCCCGCGGATCGCCGTCGCGGGGCTGGCCGACGCTGCCCGGGTTGATCAGCCACTCGCCCGTGGAGACGTCGAGGACGTCGCCGCCGTAGCGGCGCTCGCCGGAGGCGGCCTCGCCCTCCGGCCGCCAGAAGGACAGGGCGACGTGCGAGTGGCCGACGAGGCTGACCCGCTGCGGCTGCGCGTCGAGGCACAGCTCGGCGAGCAGCGCGCTGACGACGTACTCCCAGACGGGGTCGCGC
>JAICJK010000107.1 GCA_025928415.1 Solirubrobacteraceae bacterium
GCCACGGCGCGTTGACCACGCTGCCCTCGGGTCCGAGGTCGATGTCCACCGCGCGGTAGAAGCCCGAGTTCAGCGGGATCTCCGGGAAGAACGTCTTGGTGCCGCCGGCGACGGCGGAGATCGCGCTGCCGAAGCTGGCGTTGAGGAACGTGCCGACCGCCGGGTGGGACCCGGACAGGTCGTAGTGGATCTGGTCGCCGTCGATCTGCAGCCTGACCTTGATCGGGACCAGCCCCTCCTCGCGGTTGGGGTCCGAGTCGATGTAGTCCTCGGTCTCCCAGACGCCGTCGGGCAGCTCGGCGATGCGCTTGCGGGCGAGCCGCTCGACGTAGTCCTGGACCTCGTCGAACGCGGTCAGGATCGTCTCGCGGCCGTACTTGTCGACCAGCCGCAGGATCTCGCGCTCGCAGACGCGCGTGGCCTCCGCCTGCGCCTGCAGGTCGCCCTCGGTGTCGGCGGGGACGCGGGTGTTGGAGAGGATCAGCCGCGCGACGTCGGCCAGGTAGCGCCCGCGGTCCCACAGGCGGACCGGCGGGATCCGCGTGCCCTCGCCGAAGTGCTCCTTGGCGGTGATGTCGAACGAGCCGGGGACGCTGCCGCCGACGTCGGCCCAGTGCCCGTTGGACTGCGCGTAGGCGATCACCTCGCCGTCGTGGAAGATCGGCCGCAGGATGCTGACGTCGTTGAAGTGCGTGCCCCCGAGGTAGGGGTCGTTGATCGCGAAGACGTCGCCCGGGTTGATGTCGTCGCCGAACGCCTCGATGACGGCCTTGGCCTTGAAGTGCAGGGTGCCGACGTGGACCGAGATGTCCTGGCTGCCCTGCATCACCGTGTTGCCCTCCCGGTCGCACAGCGCCGAGGAGAAGTCGCGCGCGTAGATGACGAACGAGTGGCAGGTGCGCAGGATCTGCTCCGCCATCAGGTCGACGGTCGTCACGAACGAGTTCTTGAGCACCTCGAAGGTGACCGGGTCGAGCGTGTACTGCCGATCGCTGGTGCTCATGCGCCTGCCTCCGTGATCTTCATGCGGATGATGAGGTGCTCGTCGACCTCGGCGACGACGTCCGGCGGGACGACGATCGTCGAGTCGAGCTGCTGGATGATCGCCGGGCCCTCCACGCGCGCGCCCGCCGGGAGCGCCGAGCGGTCGTAGACCGGCGTCTGCACCGCGCCGTCCACCTCGTCGAAGTGCACGTCGCGGGTGGCGGCGGGCGCCGGCAGCGCCGCGCCGTCCTGGATCGGATGGCGAGCCAGCTCCGGCTTCGGCGTGACGCCGACGGCCTGCAGGGCGAGCTGGTAGATCTCGATCGCCGCGCCCTCGCGGCGGTAGGCGAACTCGCGCTCGTGCTCGGCGTGGAAGTGCGCGACGACGGCCTCCAGCGACACCGGGCCCGGCGCCACGTCGACCGCCAGGGAGCGCCACTGCCCGAGGTAGCGCATGGCGATCGAGCGCTGGAAGGTCATGCGGTCCTCCGGCACGCCCTCCGCGGCCAGCCGCTCGCGGCCCTCGCCCTCCAGCTTGGCGAACTCGGCCTCGATCTCCGCCGCCTGCGCCTCGTCGATGCGCCGCAGGTACATCTCCGACAGGTCGTGGCGGACGTCGACCAGCAGGCAGCCCAGCGCCGAGGTGATGCCCGGGTTGGGCGGCACGATGACCGTCGGGATCGACAGCTCCCTGGCCAGCGACGCGCCGTGCAGCGCGCCGGCGCCGCCGAACACGACCAGCGCGAACTCGCGCGGGTCGTAGCCGCGGCGGATCGAGGTCAGGCGCACGGCGTCGGCCATGTTGGCGTCGGCGACGCGGATGATCGCGCGGGCCGCGTCGGTCGTCTCGAGCCCCAGCGGCTCGGCGATCCGCTGGACCGCGCGCTCGGCCGCCGCGGCGTCGAGCGTCACCGCGCCGCCGACCAGCTCGCCGCCCAGGCGGCCGAGGACGATGTTGGCGTCGGTGTTCGTCGGCTCCTCGCCGCCGCGCCCGTAGGCCGCCGGGCCCGGGTCGGCGCCCGCCGACTGCGGCCCGTTGCGCAGCGACCCGGCCGGGTCGATCCAGGCCAGCGAGCCGCCGCCGGCGCCGATCGTGAGGATCTCGATGCTCGGGAAGCAGATCGGGTGGCCGTACTCGACCGCCCACTCGTTGGTGGTGCGGATGTCGCCGCCGTAGACCAGCGAGATGTCGGTGCTCGTCCCTCCCATGTCGAGGCCGATCGCGTTCTCGAAGCCGCACAGCGCGGCGATCTGCCGGCAGGCGATCGCGCCGGCGGCGATGCCGGAGGCGGCGATGCGGCCCGCGTACTTCTGCACCATCGCGCCGGTCATCACGCCGCCGCCCGAGTGCAGCAGCAGCAGGTCCCCGGTGTACCCGCCGTCCTTCAGGCGCTGCTCCAGCCGGCTGACGTAGCCGGTCACCAGCGGCGAGAGCACCGCGTTGGCCACCGTGGTGGAGAACCGCTCGTACTCGAAGATCTCCGGCAGCGTCTGGCTCGACGTGGAGACCGACACGCCGGGCAGCTCCTCCTCGAGGATCTCGCGCATGCGCAGCTCGTTGTCCGGGTTGGCGTAGGCGTTGATGAAGCACACCGCCACCGTCTCGACGCCGCGCCGGCGCAGGCGCACGGCGAGCTCGCGGGCCTCCTGCTCGTCCAGCGCGGCGACGACCTCCCCGCCGACGTCGACGCGCTCGGCGACCTCGAAGCGGTCGCGGCGGCGGATGTAGGGCGGCGAGACGTCCTTGTAGGCGTCCCACAGGTCGTCGCGCGTCCCGCGGCGGATCTCCAGCACGTCGCGGAAGCCGCGCGTGGTCACCATCGCCGCCGGCGGGAACCGGCGCGTGATCAGCGCGTTGGTCGCCACCGTCGTGCCGTGGGAGAACAGCGTGACGTCGGCCAGGTCGACCTCGGCGGCCGCCACGCCCGCCATCACGCCCTCCATCGGGTCGTGCGGCGTGCTGGGCACCTTCGCCACCCGCACCGCCGCCGACTGCTCGTCCAACACGAACACATCGGTGAACGTCCCGCCGACGTCCACCGCCACCCGCATGCTCGACACCGATGCTCTCTCTTCCTTGTCCGCGTCGACGGCGCTCGAAGACCGAGTGCCCGTCCCCGTCATGTTGGATCCAATCTATCGGGGGCGGCGACCCGGCGCCATCCCCGGCCCGGCGCACATGAGAGGCTATGGGCGTGGGCGCCGACGACGAACGAGCACGGATGCCGGGAGGCGGCCACGCCGACCTCTCGCCGGTCAACTTCCTGCTGCGGGCCGCGCGGGTCTTCCCCGAGCGGCCGGCGGTGCGGGGCGAGAAGGCCGACCTGACCTACGCCGGGCTGCTGGAGCGCGCCGAGCGCCTGGCCGGCGCGCTGCGGGCCCTCGGGCTCGGCGCCGGTGACAGGGTCGCGACGGTGCTGCCCAACACGGAGCCGATGCTCGAGGCGCACTTCGCCGTCCCGGGCTCGGGCCTGGTGCTCGTCCCGCTGAACTACCGCCTGGCGGGGCCCGAGCTGGCGGCCGTGCTCGCCCACTCCGGCGCGCGCTGCGTCATCGCCGACACCGAGTTCGCCGACCGGGTGCAGGAGGCGCTCGAGGAGCTCGACCCGCGTCCCGAGGTGCTGTGGTGCAGCGCGACGGGCGCGGACGACCACGACCGCGCGGTGGCGTCGGCCGAGCGCGTGCCGCTGCGCCCCGCCGCCGAGTCCGCGCTGCTGTCGATCAACTACACGAGTGGGACGACCGGGGCCCCGAAGGGCGTCATGTACACGCACCGCGGCGCCGCGGTGCACACGCTCGGCGTCATCGCCGAGGCCGGGCTGTCCCCGAGCTCGCGCTACCTGTGGACGCTGCCCATGTTCCACTGCCACGGCTGGGCCTACACGTGGGCCGTCACGGCGATGGGCGGCCGCCACGTGTGCCTGCGCTCGGTGGACCCGCCGCGCGCGTGGGACCTCATCCGCGAGGAGGAGGTCACGCACCTGTGCGGCGCGCCGACCGTGCTGCGCATGCTGCTCGACGCGGCGCCCGCCGAGGCGCCGGCCCGGCCGGTGCGCGTGTTCACCGGTGGCGCGCCGCCCGCCCCCGCCCTCCTGCAGCGCTGCGAGTCGCTGAGCTGGGAGGTCACCCACCTCTACGGGCTCACCGAGACCTACGGCCCGCTCGTGGTCTGCGCGTGGCATCCCGAGTGGAGCGCGCTCGACGCCGAGGCGCAGGCGCGCCTGAAGGCCCGCCAGGGGGTCCCGACCGTGGTCTCCGAGCCGCTGCGCGTGGTCGGCGACGACGGCCGCGACGTGCCCGCCGACGGCGAGACGCTCGGCGAGGTCCTGATGCGCGGCAACAACGTCACGACCGGCTACTACCGCGACGAGGAGGCCACCGCGCGCGCGTTCACCGACGGGTGGTTCCACTCCGGCGACGTGGGGGTCATGCACCCCGACGGCTACCTCGAGCTGCGCGACCGCCTGAAGGACATCATCATCTCCGGCGGCGAGAACATCTCGAGCATCGAGGTCGAGCAGGCGCTCGTCGCCCACCCGGACGTGTCGGAGGCCGCGGTCGTCGGGGTGCCCGACGAGCGGTGGGGCGAGCGGCTGAAGGCGTTCGTCGTGCTGCGCGCCGGCGCGACCGCGTCGGACGACGACCTCGTCGCCTTCGCGCGCACGCGCCTGGCCGGCTACAAGGTGCCGCGCGAGATCGAGCTCATGGACGCCCTGCCGACGACGTCGACGGGCAAGGTGCAGAAGTACGCGCTGCGCACGCGGGCGGCCGCGAGCGCGGGGCAGAGCTCCTAGTGCGCGACGGTCGCCTCGGGCGGCCGCCGCGTCGCCGGAGCCTCGATGAGCTCCAGGACGACGCCGAGCTCGGCCGTCGTGTCGAGGTAGGCGAAGCCGCCGTCGCCGTCGTGGCCGTAGCCGCGGCCGGACTGCAGGACCCGGTGGCCGCTGCGCTCCAGCTCGCCGACGGCGGCGGCGAGATCGCCGACGCGCATGCCGAGGTGGTGCAGGCCCTCCCCCCGCTCGGCGAGCCACTCGTGGTACAGGCTGGGGCCGCTGAGCGGCTCGATGAGCTCGACCTGCGGATTGGATCCAGCGAGCGCGAGGCGCATCGCGAAGCTCCCGGGCGCGCCGCGGAAGGTGCTCTCGGCCATGACGTCCGGGCCGTAGGTCCAGACCTCCCAGGGCCCGCACGCGAAGGTGGCGGCGTAGCGCGCGATCGCCGCGTCGAGGTCGCCCACGACGATGCCGACCTGGTCGACGCGGAAGCCGCTTCCGAGCGGCGTCATGCCACGGCCCCGCCGGGCGCTCCGCGCGCCGCGGCGCCGCGCTCGGCGCCCAGCCTGCCGAGCGCGCGGTCGACCGCGGCCACCGTGCGCGCGAGGTCCTCCTCGCCGTGCTCGGGCGAGACGAACCACAGCCCGCGCGCGAGCGCGTTGACGCCCTCGTCGAGCAGCAGCTCCGCCAGCCGGGCGACGGCGGCGCGGTCGTGCTGCGACGCGTCGGCGTAGGAGCGCACCGGCGTGCGCGGCGCCCACAGGAGCTGCAGGACCGGGCCGATCTGCTCGACGACCAGCGGGGCGCCGTGCGCGCCGGCCAGGTCGCGCAGCTCACCGGCCAGCCGGGCCGAGAACGCGTCCACCGCGGGGTACAGCTCGGGCGCGCGGCGCACGAGCTCGGTCAGGGTGGCGCGCGCGGCGGCCAGCGGGACCGGGGTGCCGTTGTAGGTGCCGACGATGCTCATCGCCCCCGCGGCGACGCGCATCACCGCCTCGCGCCCGGCCAGCGCCGCCACGGGCATGCCGGACGCGATGCCCTTGCTGAGCACCGTGAGGTCGGGGGTCACGCCGAAGCGCTCCTGCGCGCCGCCGAGCGCCATCCGGAAGCCGGTGATGACCTCGTCGAAGATCAGCACGGCGCCCGCGGCGTCGCACAGCTCGCGCGCTCGCTCCAGGTAGCCGGCGTCCGGCGCGAACGTGCCGAAGTTGCACGGCACCGGCTCCATGAGCACGCCCGCGACCGGCTCCGTGCCGCCGGCGAGGGCCTGCTCGAGCGCCGCCGCGTCGTTGAACGGGCACAGGACGACCGACCCGTCGCCGGCGGCCCCCGCGGTCCCGGGCGCGCCCCCGAGCTGCGGCGCCTCGATGGCGGGCGAGCCCGGCACGCCCACGAAGACCGGATCCAGCCAGCCGTGGTAGTGGCCGGCGAACTTCACGATCGGGCGACGGCCGGTGGTGGCCCGCGCCAGGCGCACGGCGGCGTGGACCGCCTCGCTGCCGGTCGTCATCGGGGCGACCATCTCGGCGCTCGGCACGCAGGCGACGACGAGCTCGGCGACGGCCGCCTCGGCGGCGTGCTGGGCGCCCGGGGCGAAGCCGTGGCGGGCCTGCTCGGCGACCGCGGCCACCACGGCCGGCGGGGCATGGCCGAGGAAGGCCGCGCCGAACCCGAGCACGTAGTCCACGTACTCATGGCCGTCGACGTCCCACATCCTGCTGCCCTGTGCGCGCGTGACGTGCAGCGCCACGGGACGCTGATCGGCCCGCATCGCGGAGGACACGCCGCGCGGGATGAGCGCGCTCGCGCGCGCCGCCGCGGCCCGGCCGGCCGCGTAGCGCCCGGTCATGGGCGCGCCGCCTCGCCCGCCGCCAAAGCGACCGGGTGCACCGGCGCCGCCAGCCGCGCGCCCTTCGCGGCGAGCGCCCCGACCGGGATGTCGCTCATCGTGAGCAGTCCGGGCGGGGCGGCGACCACCGGGCCGATGAGGTTGGCCAGCACGGCGATCGTCGTCGCCCAGCTCTCGAAGCCGCCGGGCGCGGCCACCTCCACGCGCCGGCCGGCGCCCTCGAGCGTCCAGCGGTCGCCCGGCACGAGGTCGTCCTCCGGCGCGAGGAACCCGAAGCGCGCCTCGCAGCGGATGACGCGCTCGCCGTCGAGGACGCCGGCGGCGCGGTGCACGACGGCGGCCACGGTGCCCGGCTCGAGCTGCAGGAACGCCCCCGACCGGCGTACGCCGGTGACGACGAGCGGCTCCGGGGCGGCGACCTCGATCGCGTCGAGCTCCCAGCCCAGCGCGTGCGCGAGCTGGGCGATGCTCTGGCGGAAGCCGATGTGGCCGACGACGTCGTCCCCGGCGCGCGCGGCGTGCTCGGCCGGCGTGAGGCCGAACCCGAACTTGCCGAGCAGCGGCCCGTAGGGCGAGAGGTCCGTGGTGCGCTCGATGCTCACCCGGTCGACGACCTGCAACGCCGCGGACAGCGCGATCGGCAGCGTGTCCATCAGGAAGCCCGGGTTGGCGCCGGTGCCCAGGATCGAGACGCCGTGCCGCTCGGCGTGGCGGTGCAGGCGCCCGGCCAGGGCGGGCTCGTCGAACCACGGGTAGCCGAGCTCCTCGCACAGGCTGATGGCGTCGACGCCCGCCGCCGCGATCCGCTCCAGCACCGGCACGACCGAGGCCAGCGTGCTGCCCACGGTCACCAC
>JAICJK010000423.1 GCA_025928415.1 Solirubrobacteraceae bacterium
CTACCCGAAGAAGGCGCTGCTGGTCACCGAGACGGGAGCCGAGGCCAACCGCGTGGGGCCGGTGGAGGAGAAGGGCACCTACGCCTACCAGCAGGACTTCATCAACTTCCACTTCGGGGTCTACGCGACCAAGCCCTGGCTGTCCGGCGCGATCTGGTGGGCCATCCAGGAGTTCCGCGTCCGGCCCCACTGGGACGGGGGCAACCCGCGCCCCGACCCGCCACTGCACCAGAAGGGCGTGATCGCCTTCGACGGGACCAAGAAGCCCGGCTTCTTCGACCTGCAGCGCATCTACAAGGCGACCAGGCAGATCGGCTGAACGCCGGTCCGGCGGCCCGGGCGAGCGCGGCCCCCGGACGGCGGGCCCGAGGCCGCCTTCGCTACCATCCCGGGCCGCCCATGGCCACCAAGACCGACACCTCCAGCCTCCAGATCACCCTCCGGGAGCGCGGCTCCTCGCGCGCCACGCGCCGCCTGCGCCGCGAGGGGAGGGTCCCCGGCGTCCTCTACGGGCTGGGCGAGGATCCCGTCTCCTTCGCCGTCGACGCCCGCGAGCTGCGCAACGCGCTCGCCGGCGCGGGCGCGGTCCTCGACCTCGCCCTCGACGGCAAGTCGGAGCCCGCGGTGCTGAAGGACAGCCAGATCCACCCGGTCCGCGGCGAGATCGTGCACGTCGACCTGCTGCGCGTCGACCTCAACCAGAAGATCTCCGCCACCGTGGCAATCGAGCTGCTGGGCGCCGACCACGCCCCGGGCGTCCGCGAGGGCGGCGTGCTCGAGCACGTCACGCGCGAGGTCGTCATCGAGGCGCTCCCGGGCGACATCCCCGAGTCGATCTCCTTCGACGTCTCCGGCCTGCAGATCAACGACGTCGTCACGCTCGACGCGCTCACCGCGCCCGAGGGCGTGACGATCAGCCACGACGCCGACGAGGCGGTGCTGGTCACCGTCACGCCGCCGCGCCTGGAGCAGGAGCTCGACGAGATCGAGGCGGAGACCGCGGTGGTCGGCGAGCCCGCCGCGGCCGCGGGGGACGAAGCGGCCCCGCCCGCCGGCGAGGGCGAAGACCCCGAGGCCGTCGAAGCGTCCGAGTAGCGCGGGCGCATGCGCTTCGGCGCCGCGGCGCCGGTCGACTGGCTCGTCGTCGGGCTGGGCAACCCGGGCGCGGCCTACGCGGAGACCCCGCACAACGTCGGCTTCGAGGTCCTGGCCGAGCTGGCGGCCCGCTGGGAGCTGCCGCGCGCGAAGGACAAGTACGCCGGGCGCTTCACGCAGGGCCGCGCCGGGATCGGGGGGCCGCGGGTCGGCCTGCTGCAGCCGCAGACGTTCATGAACGAGTCGGGTCGCTCGGCCGGCCCCGCCCGCGGCGCGCTGAAGGTCGAGCTCGACCACGTGCTCGTCCTGCACGACGAGATCGACCTGCCCTTCGGCGAGGTGCGCACCCGCGTCGGCGGCGGGCTGGCCGGCCACAACGGGCTCAAGTCGCTGAAGGCCGCGCTCGGCTCGCCGGAGTTCGCGCGCGTGCGGATCGGCGTCGGCCGCCCGGACTCCACCGACCCGGACGTCGTCGCCGGCTACGTGCTCGGGCGCTGGCGGCAGCCCAAGGGCGAGGTGGCCGACCTCGTCCGGCGGGCGGCGGACGCCGCCGAGGGGCTCGTGCTGGGCCCATCGGCGCGCTGACGCGACCTCCACCGCCTTCGGGGTGGACAGCCTCGCGGCAGCGGGACTAGGGTCGAAGTCGACGGACCGTCAAGCCACCCCCAGAGGAGGACCATGAGCACCGTCGGTGTGCATCTCACCGTCAACGGCGAGGCGCGCGAGGTCGAGGTCGAACCCCGGCTGCTGCTCGTCCACCTCCTCCGCGACAACCTCGGCCTGACGGGAACCCACGTCGGCTGCGACACCACGAACTGCGGCGCCTGCACCTGTCACGTCGACGGCGAGGCGGTGAAGAGCTGCACCGTGCTGGCCGTCCAGGCCGACGGCAGCGAGGTCACGACGATCGAGGGCCTCGGGACCGAGCGCGACCTGCACCCGCTGCAGGAGGCGTTCTGGAAGCACCACGGCCTGCAGTGCGGCTACTGCACGCCGGGCATGATCATGGCCGCCGCGGACCTGCTGGCGCGCAACCCGCATCCCTCCGAGGAGGAGGTCCGCCACGGGCTGGAGGGCAACCTCTGCCGCTGCACCGGCTACCACAACATCGTCAAGGCGGTGCTCAGCGCGGCCGAGCACCCCGAACGCGCCTCCGAGCAGCAGCCCGAGCCGAGCGCCGCGGGCGAGGCCGCCGGGCGCGAGTTCGCGGCCGAGGGGCTGGGGGCATGAGCGCCACCGAGGCACGTCCGTCCGGCGGCCATGTCGGCCGCCCGATGCGGCGCAAGGAGGACCCGCGGCTGATCACGGGCCGCGCCTCGTACGTCGACGACATCACCGTCCCCGCGCTGCTGCACGCCGCGATCGTCCGGTCGCCCGAGGCCCACGCCCGGATCGTCTCGATCGACGCCGAGGCGGCCCGGGCCCGGGAGGGCGTCGTCGCCGTGTTCACCAGCGAGGACATGACCGACCTCGAGGCGCCGCTGCCGATGGCGTGGGTGCCGCCCGGGGTCGACGTCCAGATCCCCGAGCACTGGCCGCTGGCGCGCGGCGAGGTCAACCACGTGGGCGACCCGGTCGCGATCGTGATCGGCGAGGACCGCTACGCCGTCGTCGACGCCGCCGAGGACGTCGTCGTCGAGTACGACCCGCTGCCCGCCGTCACCGACCCGGAGGCCGCGCTGGCCGGCGGCCCGCTCGTCCACGAGCAGCTCGGGACCAACAAGGTCCACGAGTGGAGCCTCGGCGGCGGCGACCTCGAGGCCGGGTTCGCCGCGGCCGACGTGGTGATCGAGCGCCGCGTGGTCAACCACCGCACGGCGGCCGCGGCGATCGAGCCGCGCGGCGTCCTGGCCGACTACCGCGCGGGGAGCCTCACACTGCACAGCTCCACCCAGGTCCCGCACTTCGTGCGGCTGTTCCTGGCGATCCTGCTCGGGCTCAGCGAGGAGCGCATCCGGGTGATCGCGCCCGAGGTGGGCGGCGGCTTCGGCGGCAAGCTGCAGGTCTACGCCGAGGAGATCCTCGCCTGCTGGGCCTCGCGCCGGCTGGAGCGGCCGATCAAGTGGATCGAGACGC
>JAICJK010000074.1 GCA_025928415.1 Solirubrobacteraceae bacterium
CTTGCCGCCCTGGATGACCTGCTCGAGCACCGGCAGCACGTCGCGGACGGAGCCGATCTTCTGGTTGGCGATGAGGATGTACGGATCCTCGAGGGTCGCCTCCATGCGGTCCTGGTCGGTGACCATGTAGGGCGAGACGTAGCCCTTGTCGAACTGCATGCCCTCGGTGAACTCGAGGTCCATGCCGAAGGTCTGACCCTCCTCGACGTTGACCACGCCGTCCTTGCCGACCTTGTCGATGGCATCGGCGATCACGTCGCCGATGTCCTCGTCGCCGGCCGAGATCGTCGCGACGCGCGCGATCTGGTCCTTGCCGGAGATCTCGACGGAGGCCTTGCCGATGGCCGTGACGACCTGGTCGACGGCCTTCTCGATGCCGCGCTTGATCGCGAGCGGGTTGGCGCCGGCCGTGACGTTCTTCAGGCCCTGGCGCACGATGGCCTGGGCGAGGACGGTCGCGGTGGTGGTGCCGTCGCCGGCGACGTCGTTGGTCGCCGTGGCGACCTCGCGGACGAGCTGGGCGCCCTGGTTCTCGAAGACGTCCTCGACCTCGATCTCACGAGCGATGGTCACGCCGTCGTTCGTGATGGTCGGAGCACCGAACTTCTTGTCCAGGACGACGTAGCGGCCCTTGGGGCCGAGCGTGACCTTGACGGCGTTGGCGACCGCGTCCACGCCCGACTGCAGGGCGTTGCGGGCGTCGACGTCGTACTTCAGTTCCTTGTGAGCCATGTTCTGGTGGTTCCTCTCTAGGACTCGACCTTGGCGAGGACGTCGGACTCGCGCAGGACCAGCAGGTCCTCGCCGTCGACCTTGATCTCGGTGCCGCCGTACTTGCTGTACAGCACCTCGTCGCCCTCGGCGACGTCGAGCGGGATGCGCTTCTCGCCATCCTCGTCGTACTTGCCATCGCCGACGGCGATGACCGTCCCCTTCTGGGGCTTCTCCTTGGCCGTGTCGGGGAGCACGAGGCCACTCGCGGTGGTCTCCTCCTCCTCGATCGCCCGCACGATCAGACGATCGCCCAGGGGCTTCAGCTTCATGGTTGTCCAACCTCCGGTTGAGGGGTGAATGCGCCGATTGGCACTCACCGGCGGAGAGTGCCAAAGCTGGTTCGAATCTACGTCCGGTCGCTGAAGATGTCAAGCGCCGTTGGCACTCTCTTCAGGCGAGTGCCAGTGTAGCCCCCCGGACGCGATTGCGGCCTGACGATGCCCTGAACGGCGCCCGGCCGCGGGCGAGCGGCGCTCAGCCGCGGCGGCGGTCGGCGCCCAGGCGCCGCCGGCCCTCGGGGGACAGGGTGTAGCGGCGCGGCCCGGAGGGGCGGCCGTCCGGGCCGGCCGCGAAGCCCGCGTCGGCGATGATCCCGCCGCGCCGGGCGGCGGCGATCCAGGCGACCACGTCCGAGACGCGGCAGGACGGCGCAGCGACGGCGGCGAGGTCCTCGAACGACAGCGGGCGGCTGGTCTGCGCCAGCGCCCCCATGAAGGCGCCCCCGGCCGGGGAGCGCCGGTCCTCAGGGTCCCGGCTCAGTTCTGCGCGCCGCCGAACCCGCGCAGGCGCTCGGTCACGGTCGGGGGGTTCTCGATGATCTGGGAGAAGCGCACGACGGTGACCGTGTCCTCCATGGTCACCGACCGCCCGTAGATCTGCTCGAGGAAGTGGATCATCTCCTCGTGGCGGCGGAACTCGGGGTTGTCGTGCTCGATGTCGCGCGGCGTGAGCTCCCGGACGCGCTTGACCTCGACCTGGTCGATGACCGCCTCGAAGATCTTCTCGCGCGGCGAGTGCTGGTACCCGATGGTCACGAGCACCGCCTGGTTCTTCTTGTACTTGTGGGACTTGTCCCCCAGGCGGATCGTCGCGGTCTTGCGCCCCCGCTTGAGCTGGTCGGCGAAGATCGTCGAGTAGAAGTTGAGGACCTGCATGGGGCCTGCACCCTAATCGATCGTCAGCCCCCTCGCCCGGGGGCGCGCGCGAGGTGCTCGAGCGCCCGGGCCGCCATCTCCCGCTCGCCCGTGTAGGTCAGCGCGCGAGCGGCCTCGCCGAGGTCCATCCAGCGCGCGTCCTCGACCTCGTGGTCGTGGTCGGCAGGGTCCCCGGACCGGTACTCGAGCAGGAAGAAGCGCACCACCTTCGCGATCCGCCGCCCGCGCCGCTGGTAGAAGTAGCGCACGTCCCCGAGCGTCGCGACCAGCGCCGTCTCGACGCCCGCCTCCTCGCGCACCTCCCGCCGGGCGGCCTGCTCGGGCGTCTCGTCGCCGTCGGGGTGCCCCTTGGGCAGCGCCAGCACCCGCGCCCCGTCGGCCGCGCGCCGGGTGGGGACGATCACCAGGCAGCGGGGCGGGCTTTCGGCGCCGGCCCCGACGACCACGCCCCCGGCGGAGAACTCCGCCTCCATCAGTAGATGTAGCCCCGCAGCGCGCCGGGGTCGCCCACGACGATCCGCCCGCGCCCCTGCGTGATGATGCCGGCGCGCTCGAGCACGGCCAGGAAGCGGCTGGCCGACTCGCGGCTGGACCCCGCGAGCTGCGCGATGTCGGCCTGGGTGACCGTGACGAGGACGTCGGCGTCGCCGGCGCCCTCGGCCTGGGCCTGCGCGACGAGCTGGCCGAGGACGCCCGCCACGCGGCTCTGCACGGTCTGGAAGGACTGGCGCGCCAGGCGCTCGTTGGCCTCGCGCAGGCGCCGGCCGAGGGCGACGACGAGCTTGACGGCGATGTCCGGGTGCTCGCGCAGCAGCCGGCGCATGTCGGCGCCGCTGATCGCGATCGCGTCGACGGCGTCGAGCGTCTCCACCGTGGCCGAGCGCCGCTCGTCGTCGAACATCGCCAGCTCGCCGAAGATGTCGCCGGGGCCGAAGTGCGCCAGGGCGATCGTCCGCCCGTCCGGGTGCTCGCGGACCGCGCGCGCGTGGCCGTGGTCCACGACGTAGCACGTGTCGCTCTGGTCGCCCTCGCGGAAGATGATGTGCTGGGGGGCGAAGCTCCTCGGCACCGCGACGTCGGCGACGCGCTGCAGGTCCTCGTCGCCGAGCGTCTCGAAGACGGGCACGCGCGTGAGCAGCTCCACCGCTGCCTGGCCGCCGGACGCCATGGCCGCCTTGGATATCACACGCACTCCGGCGGCACGCGCGCGCACCATGGCGCAACGAACGGCGTCCAGGTCGTGTTTGCTAGCGCGAGAGCAATGGTCACCGCCCCCTTCCAACGTCGCTTCCACGCCGCCCGCGCGGTCCTGCTCGTCGCGCTGCTCGCGGCGGCGGCGACCGTCCCCGCGTCGGCGGCCAAGGCCCCCAGGCGAGACTCGCTGCGCGACTCGCGGCTGCTGTGGGCGACCGTCAACGTCTGCGACACCCCCGACCATCCCGACACGGTCGGCATCCGCGGCTCGATGCCGGGCAGCGGCGACGCGAAGGAGCGCATGACCATGCGCTTCCAGCTCCAGTACTTCAAGGCCGCCGACAAGCGCTGGCACAACATCGGCCCGACGGGCGACAGCGGGCGCATCGCGGTCGGGTCGGGCCGGTACAAGGCGCGGCAGACCGGGCGCAACTTCACCGTCCGCCCGCCCGGGATCGGCGGCTTCCAGCTCCGCGGCGCGGTGACCTTCGAGTGGCGCCGCGGCGGCAAGCTCGTGCGCCGTGCGCGCGAGCGGACGCGCAGCGGGCATCCGGGAACGGCCGGCGCCGACCCCGACGACTTCAGCGCGGCGACATGCACGGTGCGAAAGTGACCTTCAGCGTCTGAGCCGAGCGGGGCCGGACGAAGACGGCGGCACATTCGGCTGGCGCCTCATGTGCTTGGACGAATCCGGCTGCGCCGTCTTCGTCCGGCTGCGTTTCGACCCGGGCGCCTCAGCGGTCAGGCGGTAAACAATCGGGGGTCGTTCGTGATCACACCCGTGACGCCGGGCAGCGCCTCGAGCGCCGCGATGCGCGCGGCGTCGTCGACCGTCCAGACGTAGAGCTCGCCGCCGGCGGCGGCGATGCGCCGGGCGAAGGCGCCGGTGACCAGCGCCCAGTGCGCCATGACGGCGTCGATGCGGCCGGCGCGCAACTCGCCTGCGGCGCGGCGCGGGATCGCCTGGCGCGCGACCTGCAGGCCGGCGAGCGCCAGCGGCCGCGTGAGCGGGTGGGCCAGGTAGTCGCGGCGCACATGCGGGACCGACCAGCCGAGGCGGACCTCGGGGGCGGCGGCGCGCACCCGCGGCAGGCTCTCGCGCACCATGGTCGAGACGAGCGCCCGGCCGGCCAGGCCATGCTCGCGCAGCGCAGCGCAGACGCGGGCCTCGTAGCCGCCGAGCTTGAGGTCCACGTCGAGCTCCACGCCCGCGTAGGCGTCGGTGGCGAAGTGCGCCAGGCCGTCCTCGAGCTCGAGGATCGTGGCGCGGCGCCGGTTGGCGTCGCGGTAGTCGTGGGCCAGCAGCAGCCGGCCGGTTCCGTCCGGGCGCTCGGGCAGGACGTCGAACTCGATCATGTCGACGCGCTGCTCCAGCGCGGCCTCGAAGGAGGCGATCGTGTTGCCCGGCGCGATGTGGTCGGCCCCCTTGTGCCCGATCCGGCGGAGGGGGTGCGAGCGGGTTGCGAGTGTGGTCATCCGTGGCTCCATCCCTTCAAACGTGCGGCGAGGCCGTGTGTGCTCACGCCTGGCAGCCGATGCACCAGTAGACGGGGCGATTGTCGTCCCCGAGGGTGCCGCCGCGGATCGGGGCGCCGCAGCGCGAACACGGCCTGCCCCTTCGGTTGTAGCAGTGCCGGTCGACCGACCGGTGCCCCTCTCGCGCCGAGCGCTGCATGAGCGGCCGGACGGCGCGCACGAGCGCCAGGGCATCCTCGTCGCTCACCGCGCCCGTGCGCCGGTGCGGGTCGACGCGCGCGTGCCAGCAGGCCTCGGTGCGCCAGACCGTCCCGAGGCCCGCCACCGTCCGCTGGTCGAGCAGCGCGTCGCCGATCGGGCGCGTGGGGTCGTCCTCCCGCAGGCGGCGCAGGTAGTCCGTCTCGTCGAACGGCGCCTCCGCGACGACGTCGGGCCCGAGCGCCGCGAGCCGCTGGTCGAAGGCCGCCCGGCCCGCGGTCAGCAGCTCGAGGACGGGGCCGTCGAACTGGACGACCACCCGCCCGCCCCGGCGCAGGACCAGCCACGCGCGCCGCGGCGAGCGGTGCCAGCGCGCGTCCTCGGCGTAGGTTCCCCACGACCCGGTCATCCGCAGGTGCGAGTGCAGCACCAGGTCGCCCGCGAAGCGCAGCAGCAAGTGCTTGCCGCGCGCCTCGACCGCCTCCACGGCGCGGCCGGCCAGGCGCTCGGGCCAGCGGTCGGCGGCCAGCCGCGGGTGCGGCGTGGCGATCTCGTCGGGCACGTGGCCGGCCAGGATCGGCCTGATGCGGATGGCCGCGTGGTGGATCGTGTCGCCTTCGGGCACGGTGGTGGCGTCCTGCGCCTAGGCGCTGAGCGTGAGCTTGCGCGGGCCCTGGCGGAAGCCCAGCTCCACGAGCAGCGCCTCGTGCGCGGAGCCCACCACGGGCTCGCCGTCGACGCGCTCCAGCGACAGCTTCGGCCCGCGGCCCGAGGTCACGAAGGCCGCCAGCGCCTCCAGCGCCGGCCGCAGGCGCGCGTCGTCCGCGGGCGCCAGCAGCGCCAGCCCGCGGCCGCCGCGCTCGACGTACACGACCGGCTCGGCGCCGGCCAGCACCACGTATGCGCCGGCGACGCGCTGCGGGCGGCGGTGCTCGTCGTCGCGCGCCTTCGGCCAGGGCAGCGCGGCGCCGTAGGGCTGCGCCGGGTCGGTCGCGGCGAGCACGAGCGGCGGCGCCTCGCCGCCGGACCGCTGCGCGCGCAGGCGCTCCACGGCGCCGGGGAGCGCGAACTGCGCGCCCCCGAGGCCCTCGATGAAGTAGCCGCGGCGGCAGGCTCCGAGCGTCTCCAGCGTGCTCAGGGCGTCGTACAGGGACGCGAAGCCGCCCGGGATGCCCTCGGCCAGGACCTGCTCGCGGGTGAGGATGCCGTAGCGCTCGAGCAGCAGCTCGGCGACGGTGCGCCGGCGCTGCGACGGGTCGGCCTCGCCGCGGAAGATCGCCGCGGTGAGCGCCCAGCGCCCCTGGACGGTCGCCGCCGCGCCGGCGCGCCGCGCGCCGAAGCGGCGCCCGGAGCGGTGCGCGGCCGGTCGCGCCCGCGCGAGCGTGAGCTTCGGCGCGCGCAGCGGCGCCCACGCGTCGTTGGTCGCCTCGCCGGCCCAGACGAGGTCCCAGAGCGCCTCCTGCAGCGCCTCGGGCCCCAGGCCGCCGACGCCTTCGGCCAGCAGGTCGGTGAAGAAGCACGGCGACGCGCCCAGGCGCTCGCGCAGCACGCGGTGCGCCTCCTCGGCGGGCGGGTCCGCGCGCACGGCCACCGGGCCGATCGCCGCGGCGTCGTCGCGGAAGTACAGCGCCACGCGCCCGGAGTTGCGGCCGAGCGCGCCGGCGCCGGCCCACACGACCTCGCCCGAGGCGCAGAGCTGGTCGAGCCAGGTCGGCGAGTAGGCGCCGATGCGCCGCGGCAGCACGTCGCGCTCCCAGACTTCGACCGGCAGGGCCAGCCCCTGGAGCGGGACGAGCGCCTCGCGCAGGCGGTCGATCCCCGCGCCCGCCGCGGGATGGCGGTCCACGCCCTGCCAGCTCGGCAGGAACGCGCCGAGCTCGCGCTGCTCGGCGGCCTCGATCTCCTTGCGCAGGACGGCCAGCGACGCGCGGCGCAGCCGGCGCAGGACCTCGGCGTCGCACCACTCGCGCTCCGTGCCGCCCGGCCGCAATTCGCCGCGGACCAGCGTGCCGGCGCGCTCGAGCTCGCCGAGCGCCGCCGAGCAGTCCACGCGGTAGCGGGCCGCGACCTCGGCGCCGGTGAACGGGCCGTGCGTCCGCGCCCAGCGCGCCAGGAGCCTGCCGAGCGCCCCGGGGACGTCGGCCGTGAACGCCGCGGGCAGCCCGCCGGGCGGGACCGCGCCGAGCGCGTCGCGGTACAGGCCCGCGTCGTCGGCGGCCGCCCAGCGCTCCTCGCCGGCCAGGCGCAGGCGCACGGCGCGGCGCTCGGCGGCGAGGTCGAGCAGCATCGCCTCCGCGTCGAGGCCCTCCAGGACCCGCTCCTGCGCCTCGGCCACGGTCAGGTCGCCCACCCGGCGCAGGACGTCGGCCAGCGCGTCGCGGGTCTCGGCCCGCGTGCGCTCGGAGCGGTGCTGCAGGTCGGCCTCGACCTGCGCCAGCGCGTCCGCGTCGATGAGGTCGCGCAGCTCCTCCTGGCCGAGCAGCTCGCGCAGCAGGTCGCGATCGAGCGACAGGGCGGCGGCGCGGCGCTCGGCGTTGGGCGTGTCGCCCTCGTACATGTACGTCGCGACGTAGTCGAACAGCAGCGAGGAGGCGAACGGCGAGGCCGTCGGCGTCTCGACCTCGACCAGCGACAGCTCGCGGCGGTGCAGGGCGCCGAGCAGCGCGACGAGGCCCGGGACGTCGAGGACGTCGCGCAGGCACTCGCGGTAGGTCTCGAGGATGATCGGGAAGTCGGCGTAGCGCTTGGCGACCTCGAGCAGCGTCTGGCTCTTGAGGCGCTGCTGCCACAGCGGCGTGCGCCGGCCGGGGTAGGCCCGCGGGATCAGCAGCGCGCGGCCGGCGTTCTCGCGGAAGCGCGCGCCGAACAGGGCGCTGGCCGCGAGCTCGGCCACGACGGCCTCCTCGGCCTCGTCGGGGTCGAGCATCACCAGATCCGCGCCTGGCGGCTCGTCCGCGTCGGGCAGGTGGACGATGATCCCGTCGTCGGACCAGATCGCGTCGGACTCCAGGCCGAGCTCGTCGCGGATGCGGGCGCTCAGGGCGAGGCCCCACGCGGCGTGGACGCGCCCGCCGTAGGGCGACAGGATGCACAGGCGCCAGTCCCCGATCTCGTCGCGGAAGCGTTCGACGACGATCGTGCGGTCGCTCGGGATCACCCGGGTGGCGGCCTGCTGCTCGCGCAGGAAGGCCAGCAGGTTCCCAGCCGCGCGCGGGTCGAGGTCGTAGTCGCGCTCGAGCAGCTCGGCGGGCTGGTCGACCGCCCAGCGCGCGAAGGCGCCGATCTCGCGGCCGAGCTCCTTCGGGCGCCCCACGCTGTCGCCCTTCCAGAACGGCACCGCGCCCGGGACGCCCGGGGCCGGAGTCACGACGACGCGGTCGCGACCGATCTCCTCGATGCGCCACGACGACGCGCCGAGCAGGAAGGTCTGCCCGGCCCGCGCCTCGTAGACCATCTCCTCGTCGAGCTCGCCGACCCGGCGCCCGTCGGGCAGGACGACGGCGAACAGCCCGCGGTCGGGGATCGTCCCCGCGTTGGCCACCGCGAGCTGCCGCGCGCCGCGGCGCGCGCGGATCGTCCCGCCGACGCGGTCCCAGACGATGCGGGCGCGGAGGTCGCCGAACTCCTGGCTGGGGTAGCGCCCGTCGAGCATGTCGAGGACGTTCTCGAGCAGCTCGCGCGACAGCTCGGCGTACGAGTGCGTGCGCGTCACGAGCGCGTGGAGGTCGTCGACCGCCACGGTCCCGTCCCCGTCCCCCTCGGCCGACGCGGCGATCGCGACGATCTGCTGGGCCAGGACGTCCAGCGCGTTGCGCGGCACGACGGTCGGCTCGATGCGCCCCTC
>JAICJK010000525.1 GCA_025928415.1 Solirubrobacteraceae bacterium
CCGGCCAGCACCAGGACGCGGGCGCGAAGATCATCCACGCCGCGCCGAACACGACCTCGAACATCTTCGCCAAATCGATCTGCAAGGACGGCGGCCGCGGGTCCTATCGGGGCCTGCTCGAGATCGCCAAGGGCGCCCACGGCTCGAAGTCCAAGGTGGTCTGCGACGCGCTGCTGCTCGACGAGGCCTCGCGCTCGGACACCTACCCCACGATCCGCATCGGCGAGGACGACGTGGACGTCGGTCACGAGGCCACGGTCTCCAAGGTCGGCGAGGAGCAGCTCTTCTACCTGATGTCGCACGGCATCGGGGAGGAGGAGGCGTCCAAGCTCATCGTCAACGGCTTCATCGAGCCGATCGTCAAGGAGCTCCCGATGGAGTACGCCGTCGAGATGAACCGGCTGATCGAGCTCCAGATGGAGGGCTCGATTGGCTGACACCGCCGCACCCGCGGCGCTGGGCACCGACGCCCGCCGCCAGGCGGCGGCCGCCCGGCTGCCGTCGCTCGAGCTGCCGAGCTTCAAGGGCCAGCCGGGCTGGGAGTTCACCCCGCTCGGCAAGCTCGACCTCGACGCCTACGCGCCCGCCCCGGGCGGCGACGCGACCGGCGCCGGCGTCTTCGGCGACCTGCCCGGCGCCGTGCGCCCGTCCGCCGGCGAGCCGGCCTCCGAGGGCCCCGTCGTGATGCCGCTGGCGCTCGCCGCCGAGCGGCTGCCGGACGTCGTCGAGGCGCACCTCGGGACCGTCGTCAAGGACTCGGCGCTCGTCGCGCGCAACGACGCCCACTGGACCGACGGGACGCTCGTCTACGTCCCGCGCGGCGTGGCGGTCGAGGCCCCGATCGTGATCGGCGCCGTCCACGAGCAGGCCGGCAGCGCCCTGCACTGGCGCACGCTCGTCGTGCTCGAGGAGGGCGCCTCGGCCGAGGTCTTCGACCACCTCGTCTCGGCCGGCGACGAGGCCGACGGCCTGGTCAACGGCGTGGTCGAGCTCGTGGTCGGCCCGGGCGCGCACCTGCGCTACGCCGGCGCCCAGGACCTCAACGAGCGCACCTGGGTCTTCGGGTCCCAGCGGGCGATCGTGCAGCGCGACGCCCGGCTGGACTGGATCACGCTCGGCTTCGGCTCGGCCAACGGCAAGGTCTTCCTGGAGACGAAGCTCGCCGGCCCCGGGTCGCACGCCGACGTCACCGGCGCGTACGCCAGCCGCGGGCGCCAGCACCTCGACTTCGACACGCTGCAGGAGCACGCCGCCGCCCACACGACCAGCGACCTCGCCTTCCGCGGCATCCTGCACGGCCGCTCGAGCGTCGTCTGGCGCGGGATGATCCAGGTCGACGAAGGCGCCCAGCAGACCGACGCCTTCCAGGAGTCGCGCAACCTGCTGCTGTCCAAGAAGGCCCACGCGGACGCGATCCCCGGCCTGGAGATCCTCGCCAACGACGTCCGCTGCACCCACGCCGCGGCGATCGCGCAGATCGACGAGGAGCAGCTCTTCTACCTGCGCTCGCACGGGCTGCCGCTGCCCGCGGCGCACCGCCTGGTCGTCGAGGGCTTCCTGCAGGCGCTCGTGGAGCGCTTGAAGGAGGGCCCGGTCCGTGACGCGGTCTCCGCCGCGCTGGACCGCCGCCTGCAGGCCGTCCTCGGCTGAGCGCGGAGCGGGCCGCCGCGCCGCCGCGTCGCGCGAACGCGAACGTACGGTTGAGCCCCGCGAGGCGCGGGTAGTCGGCCTGCGCCCGCGCAGGTCCTGGCGGGCGTCCCGGTCCATCCAGCCAAGGAGCCTCCGTGCGCCCCGCGTCGTTCCGCAGCGCGATCGCCGTCCTCTTCGCGCTCGCCGCCGTCCTGCTGCCCGCCGGCGCCGCGTCGGCCGCCGACCCGTTCTACGCGGCGCCGAGCCCGCTGCCGCACGGCGCGCCCGGCGCGCTGATCCGCGCGCGGCCGGCGGCGATCACCCTGCCGGGCGCCCAGCCCTTCACGGCGACGACGGTCATGTACCACTCGCGCACGGCGACCGGTGGCGACGAGGCCGTCACCGGCACGGTCCTGACGCCCAAGGCGCCGTGGACCGGCGCCGGGCCGCGGCCGTACGTGAGCTTCGCGGTCGGCACCCAGGGCCTGGGACCGAGCTGCGCCCCCTCGCGGCAGCTGGTGGCCGGAACCGAGTACGAGTCCGGCAACCTCGCGCTGGCGCTCGACCGCGGCTGGGGCGTCGCGGTCACCGACTACGACGGCTACGTCGACGGCGCCACGCCGACCTACACGGTCGGGCCGGCGATGGCCCACGCCGTGCTCGACGTGGTGCGCGC
>JAICJK010000321.1 GCA_025928415.1 Solirubrobacteraceae bacterium
CGGCGGAGGCCGTCAGCGACCCTGGTGGTAGCCCGAGGTCCCCTGCGGCCGGTGCCCGGTGAACGTGATGACCTGCTGGATGCCGCTCGGGCGGTTGGTGTAGCGGATCGTCGTCGGCAGCAGGCCGGGGGCGAACGAGATGCGCTCCTTGTTGGCGTCGGAGACCCAGGCGTCCGGATCCGGCGTGCCCTGGGCCTGCTCGAGCGCCGCGGCCGCCTGCGTGACCGCCGCCCACAGCGACGCCCGGCAGGCGTCCAGGTGGCCGGCGCCGCAGAAGTGCGTCTTGAACGGCGTCCTGAACTTCGTGCCCGTGAGCTCGCGCAGGTCCTTGTCGACGTAGGCCAGGCGGCCGCCGGTGAACCCGCTGGCCGAGCTGTTCGAGCGCCCCTCCAGCGCCGTCAGCGCGTCGAGCTGCGGGCCGAGGACCGGCGCGAGCACCGCATCGGCGATCCGCGGGTAGAGCTCGTCCATGATCGCGGGCGCCGGGCCGGCGTCCATCTTGCCGTCGAGGTCGCGGTCCAGGCGGCTCGAGCCCTGCGCCCGCCACTGGTCGATCAGCGCGACCATCCGCGCGTCGCGGGCGTCGGGCGCCGGCCCGGTGGACAGCACCTTGCGGATCGCCGGCCACGTGGTGCCCGCCACCGGGAAGTCCTGGGTGGCGGCCTTGTTCATCGCCGAGGTCACCGACGCCAGGTCGTGCTTGCGACGGGTCGCCAGCCCGGCGTTCAGCATCTGGTTGCGGTACACCGAGCCGTAGCTCCACTCGGCGTCGGAGGAGCCGAACTCGGGGGCGGGCTTGTTGTTCCAGTTGACCAGCGTGCCCGAGGCGGGGTCGGCCTCGTGCGGGTGGTCCTTGGCCGACAGGAAGCCCTTCCACTCGTACTGGCCCGTGCCCTTGGTCGGCAGGCGCGGGTCGACGCGCTTGTCGCGCAGGGGCAGCAGCCCGGCGGAGTAGGTCGCGATGTGCTTGGAGTCCGCGTAGGCGACGTTGAACGTGAACGGCGACGTGGCCGCCGCGTCGTAGAACGTCTTGACGTCGTGCACCTTGCCCTGGGACAGGCGGCTGAACAGGATCTGCCAGAGGATGTCCTTGCCGCGGCTGGAGCGGTCGAAGGTCACCGCGACCTTCCTGCCGCCGGACGTGGCGTAGCCCAGCACCGGGCCGTGCACCGTCGTCGAGTAGACGATCTCGCCCTGGCCGACGATGTTGCCGACGTCGACGCGGCCCATCTTCCGGCACTTGCCCTTGTAGCGGTAGCGCGTGGTCGAGCCGCCGCAGAGCGTCTCTACGAACAGGTCGTTGGTGTCCGACCCCGCTGAGGTCAGGCTCCATGCGGAGTCCTGGTTGCGCCCGATGAGGATGTTCCCCGGGCCGCCCGGCATCGCGGCGCCGCGCGCGTCGATGCCCGGGGCGTGGATGTCCATCTCGAGCGTCAGCCCGGGATAGAAGTAGCCGATCTGCGGGCCCGCGACGAACAGCGGGTGCCCGGTGACCGAGCGCTTGGCGCCGACCATCAGGAAGTTCGACGAGTGGCGGTCGGCGCGGGCGGCGACCGCGTCGACGCTGCTGGTGGCGGCCTTGGTCAGCGAGCCGTCGTCGATGATCGCGTTGCCCTGGCCGGCGCCCTTGGGGATCTGCTCGTAGGGGAACGCCTTCTTGATCGTGACCGGCGTGTCCCGGTCGTCGTGCTCGGAGAGGTCGTCGAAGACCCGCCGGCCCTGCCGCTCACCCAGGCGCTTGGTCAGGCCGGACAGCAACTCGGAGCGCCGCGCCTCGTCGCCGCCGCCCTGGCCGAAGATCTGGCCGGCCAGCGCGTTGACGGAGTAGATGTCGACGCGGGTGAACGGCGCGCCCGTGAAGCCCGTCGACTTGAGCTGCGCGTTGACGCCCTGCACGTAGACGTCGATGTCGTGCAGCAGACGGCGGCCCTCCCTGCCGTGCGCGAGCAGCGCGGCGGTCTCCTGGCGGTCGATCATCGCGTCGGCCTGCTTGGTCACCGTCACGGTCTTCAGCCCGGTGACGAGGCTGAAGGCGTCGATGCCGGGGACGTCGAGCGCGGCGAAGCGCGCCGGGTAGCGCCCCTGGGCCAGCAGCAGCGCGCGGTCCTCGGCGAGCACCCAGCCGGCGCCCCAGGTCGCGTCGTCGCGCGTCCTGCCCGTGATGTGGGGGACGTTGAACTTGTCGCGCACGAGCGTCAGGCCGGACCGCGGCGTCGGCTCGGTCGTGCACGGGCACGAGTCGCTCGCGCCGAAGTGCTCGGACTTGAAGTAGGTCGTCAGGTCGGTGGGCGTGACCTGGTCGAACAGCGGCGTCAGGCCGTCGTACATCTTGGCCTGTACGTCCGCGTTCGGGTTGATCGGGACGCCCCCCCACTGCCCGGAGGGGATGATGTTCAAGGCGGTGCCCGCGTAGTCCTTCGCCGAGGCCGGCGCGGCGATCGCGAGGAACAGGGCGAGGGTGAGCAGTCGGCGCATAGGGGGCGAACCTACACCCCCTGTCGACCACGGGTCGACAGTTCCCGAGAACTTGACGGGTGCGTCACCTTCGCTACGCTGGGACGCGTCCGCACCCCGTCCCGCCCCCGTCCCGCCCCCGTCCCGAGGCACCGATGAACCAGCTCCCCAGGACCGCCGTGATCGGCGCCGGCTCCTCCGGCATCGCCGTCGCCAAGGCGCTGCACCAGCGCGGCGTGCCGTTCGACGCCTTCGAGGCCTCCGACCGCGTCGGCGGCAACTGGGTCTTCGACAACCCGAACGGCATGTCGGCCGCCTACGAGGGCCTGCACATCAACACCTCGCGCGAGCGGATGGAGTACTCGGACTTCCCGATGCCGCGAACCTACCCCGACTACCCGCACCACACCCAGATCGCGGCCTACTTCGAGGCCTACGTCGACCACTTCGGCTTCCGCGACCGCATCCGCTTCACGACGCCGGTGCGCCACGCGCGGCGCGGGCCCGAGGGCCGGGGCTGGGTCCTCGAGCTGGGGTCCGGGGAGGCGCAGGAGTACGACGCGCTGATCGTCGCCAACGGCCACCACTGGGACGAGCGCTGGCCGGAGCCCGCCTTCCCCGGGCACGACACCACGCAGATCCACCAGCTCCACGCCCACGGCTACCGCTCCGACGAGATCCTGCGCGGCAAGGACGTCGTCGTGGTCGGGATGGGCAACAGCGCGATGGACATCGCGGTGGAGTCCTCCTACGTCGCGCACTCGACGCATCTGTCCGCGCGGCGAGGCGTCTGGGTGACCCCCAAGTACCTGCTCGGCCGCCCGACCGACCAGCTCAGGAACGACACGCGGGTGCCGTTCCGCATCCGGCGCTGGATGTTCGAGAAGCTGCTGCTCGCCCAGGTCGGCCCGATGGAGCGCTACGGCCTGCCCAAGCCCGACCACCGCTTCGGCGAGGCGCACCCGACCGTGTCCGGGCGGATCCTGGACCGCATCGGGCACGGGGCGGTCACGCCGCGCCCGAACATCGCGCGCCTGCACGAGCGCGAGGTGGAGTTCACGGACGGGACGCGCGTGCCCTGCGACGTCGTCGTCTACTGCACGGGGTACAAGATCAGCTTCCCGTTCTTCGACGAGGATCTCGTGTCGGCTCCGGACAACCACATCGAGCTGTTCCGCCGCGTCTTCCACCCCGCGCACGCCGACCTCGCGTTCGCGGGGCTGTTGCAGCCGCTCGGCGCGATCATGCCGCTGTCGGAGGCGCAGGGCACGTGGATCGCCGACTACCTGCGCGGCGAGTACGCCTTGCCGATGGCCGCCGCGATGCGCGAGGACATCCGCCGCGACCAGGCGGCGATGCGCAAGCGCTACGTCACCTCCAAGCGCCACACGATCCAGGTCGACTTCGACGACTACCTGCTCGACCTCGCCTCCGAGCGCGCCGCCGGCGGCGAGCGGGCGCGCGCGGCGGGCTTCCGGCTCCCGGTCCCGGCCGCCGCCGGCGCGGC
>JAICJK010000649.1 GCA_025928415.1 Solirubrobacteraceae bacterium
CCGCGCTCGGAGAGCTTGTCCACGACGTTGGTGACGCTGGCCCGGTGGACCTGCAGGCGATCGGAGATCTTGCCCAGCGGCAGCTCGCCGCGACGGCTGTAGAACAGCAGCATCAGCGCCTCGTAGCGCGCGAAGGTCAGGTCCAGCGGCGCGAGCAGCTCGTTCAGGCGGGCGTTGATGATCTGGTGCGCGCGCATGATCGAGGTGACCGCCGCCATCGCCGGCGTCGCCCCGTCGTCCCAGTGCGCGTCCCACTGGCGGCGGGCTTCGGCGATCGGGTCGAAGGGCAGGGGTCCGCTCACGCGCGCAGTCTCGCGCATGCGCCGCTCACCAGCCCGCGAGCCACTCCTTCAGGCGCGCGGGGGGCGCGAGCCCCGAGAAGTCCCCGTCGTCGCGCATCCGCTCGGCCGCCGCCGCCATGCCCCCGACGGCCGCCCAGGTCAGCGCGCCGCCCACGCTCACCCGCTGGCCGCCGGCCTCGGCGATCACGTCCATCGACAGGCCGCTGTGGGCCAGGACGTTGAGCGGCCTGGAGGTCGCCGCGCGCACGGCGCGGATCTGCTCGCCGTCGCGCAGCCCGGGCGCGTAGAGCACGTCGGCGCCCGCCCGCTCGTAGGCCTGCAGGCGCGCGATCGTGTCGTCCAGGTCGTCGGAGCCGCGGATCAGGTTCTCCGCCCGCGCGGTGAGCGTGAAGGCGAACGGCAGCCGCGCCGCCGCCTCGACCGCAGCCGCGATCCGCTCGGTCGCGTGGCCGAGCTCGTAGATCGTGCCACCGGGGTCGTAGTCCTCGATCGAGCCGCCGACGGCGCCCGCGTGCGCGGCCCGCGCGATCGCCCGGGCGGCGTCCTCCGGCGCAGGCCCGTAGCCGTTCTCCAGGTCGACGGAGACCGGCAGGCCCGTTGCCGCGTCGAGCGCCCGCACGTGGTCGGCGACCTCGTCGAGGCCGACGCCGCCGTCCCGCCGGCCGAGCGAGAACGCGAAGCCCGAGCTGGTGGTGGCCAGCGCGGCGAAGCCGAGCGCCTCCAGCACCCGCGCCGAGCCCGCGTCCCACGGGTTGGGGATGAGGAACGGCTCGCCCTGGTGCAGGGCGCGGAACGCGTCGGCCTTCTGCGCCTGCGTCGGGGGCTGTGTCACGCGCGCGAGCGCCGGCCGTCGTCAGCTGTGGGCGGGCTCGAGCACGTCGGCGAGCGCGCGGCTGACCATCACCTCGCCGCCCATGACGCCCATGCGCTCGACCCCGAAGTCGGCCAGCTCCTCGGCCACCCACTCGGCGGCGAGGTCGTTGGAGGCCTCGGCCTGGTCGCGGCGGGCGAACAGCGTCGTCGACGCCACGGTGCGGTCGGCGGTGCGCGCCAGGTGATAGGAGATGAAGCCCGGCTCCTGCGCGAAGGACTCGGCCAGGTCGCGGTCGACGCGGTGCATCGCCTCCTCGAGCGACCCCTTCCCCACGCGGTAGGTGCGGATGCTCATGTACATGGAGGACTCCTCTCGGCCGACGTCGCGATTCGGCCACCACGCTACGCCCGCCGGAAGGCCGCGGCAACCCGGGCGCAAAGGTTCTCCAACCGTGGGCGCGCGCGGCGTAGCATCGCGCGCGACGGCTGCGCGCCACC
>JAICJK010000044.1 GCA_025928415.1 Solirubrobacteraceae bacterium
GAGATCCGAGCAGGCGATCCGGCGCGGCAGCTCGGCGAGCGGCTCGGCGCGGGCCTCCAGCCGGTCGGCGAGCTCGCGCGCGGGCCCCGCGCCGCGGTTGACGACGACGAGCTCCCGCGGCCGCTGGGCGGCCAGGGCGACGCCGGCCTTGGCCGCCATGTGCCCGGCGCCGACGATCGCCACCCGCCGCTGCCCGAGGTCGCCGAGCGCCTCGCGCGCCACGCCGGCGACGAGCGAGGTGATCGACACGGCGCCCCGGCCGATGTCGGTCAGGCGCCGGACCCGCTTGCCGCAGACCAGCGCCGCGCGGACGGCCGCGCCCAGGGACGGGCCCGCGGTGCCCGCCGCGAGGGCCTCGGCCAGCGCCGCGCGGATCTGGCCCTGGATCTCCGGCTCGCCGACGTTCATCGACTCCAGGCTCGACGCCACGCGGAACAGGTGCCGGACCGCCACCTCGCCCCGCAGCTCGTACGTGCAGCCGCGCAGCACGGCCCCGGGCAGCCGCGTGTGCCGCGCGAGCGCGCGCGCGAGCGCCGCCGGCCCGGCTTCGCCGTCCCCCGCCCCGCCGGCGGCGTAGACCTCGACGCGGTTGCAGGTCGACACGACCATCGCCTCGGCGACGCAGCCGCGCCCGACCAGGTCGGCCGCCAGGGCGGCCCGGGCGGAGTGGCCGAGTGCCGCCAGGGCCCGGACGCCGACGTCCGCCGTGCGGTGCGAGATGCCCACGACGAGCAGCTCCCGGGGCGGGGGCGGCATCTCGAAGGCCAGGCTCACGGCCGTCCTGCCGCCCCGTGGCCGGCGTCCCGGCCGTCGAGGCGGCGCTCCAGGCGGGTGATCTTCGACGCCACGATCGCGACGTAGGCGACCACGAGGACGAGGAACACGACGTAGGCGGCGGCCACGTAGGGCCAGGCGGCGTGCAGTCCGAGCGCGGGCATCTCAGCGACCCCCCGCCACGAGGACGCCGGGCGCCGCCGCGCTCGGCGGCGCGGGCGCTGCCGCCGCCGGCGCCGCGAACGCCGCGCGCTCGCTCTCCATGGCCATCCGGCGGGCGCGCATGCGCACCCGCTTGGCGTCGAGCTCCAGGCGGCACAGGGTGACGTGCAGCAGGCCGATCGCCCCGAGGCAGGCGACGAAGGCCAGGCGCATCGACCCGGGCATCGACCCGCCCGTGTCGGTCAGCACCCGCGGGTGGGTGAAGCTCTGCGCCATGCGGACGGCGACGAAGTTGACCGGCACGAACGCCGCCGCGACGATCGCGAAGACCGAGGCGTAGCGCGCCTGGCGCTCGGGGTCGACGATCGCGAAGCGCAGCGGCTGGTAGCACGCGTAGAGCAGGAACACGATCAGGAAGGACACGAGCGTGGGCTCCTGCCAGACCCACCAGTGTCCCCACGAGGCCCGGGCCCAGATGGACCCGGTGCCCAGCGCCGCGACCGCGAACACCGTCGAGACGTGGATCGCCACGTACGACCGCACGTCCCACCGGCGGTCGCCGGTGCGCAGGTGCTGGGCGGCCAGCAGCCCGCCGGCCACGAACCCCACCAGCGTGGTGATCGCGAGGGGCACGTGCAGGTAGAAGATCTTCTGCACGAACCCCTGGTCGGCCTCGATCGGCGCCGAGAAGAACGCCAGGCCGTAGCCGGCGCCCAGCGCCGCGGCACTGAGCAGCGCGAGGCTGCGCAGGCCGCGGGTGGGCCTGGACTGCGCCGCGATCAGACGGCTCGCGACGCGCATCACAGGCTCTTGAGGTACTGGACGAGGTCGTGCTGCTCGGCCGGGCTGAGCCCGAGGTTGAAGCAGCTGTCGTAGTGCGAGACGACCGCGCCGAGCGTCTTGAAGCGCCCGTCGTGGTAGTAGCCGCCCTTGGCGTGGGCGAACAGGCCCTTCAGCGGCGTCGTGCGGTACATGCCGTCCGGCGACCGATCGGCCTGGAAGGCGTCCGTGCAGATCTCCGACGGCTTGTGCATGTTGAACCCGGGCTCCGTGAAGCGCCCCGGCACGTGGCAGGTCGCGCACTTGCCCTTGTCGTCGAAGATCGCCTTGCCGCGAGCGGCCGCCGCGTGGTCGAAGCTGCCCTTCGGCGGCTTGGGGGCCAGCAGCGAGAGCTGGTAGGCCTGCAGCGCCGGCAGCTCGGCCGAGATCCGGTCGACCTTGCTGGTCGTGTGGCCGAGGTGGTTGCGGGCGGCGACGGGGAACTTCGTCGCGTCGTCCAGGCGGGCGTCGGTGAAGTTGCCCTGGCCGTGCATCTCGAGGTTGGCCACGAACGCGTTCCAGTACGGGATCGAGCCCCAGCCCGTGAACGTGTGCAGGTTGACCCCGGACAGGCCGAAGGCGGGCGGGATCAGCGTCGCCGCGGACTTGCCGTCGGGACGGAAGCCCTTGCCGTCGAGGAACAGCTCGGCGTCGAACTTGCCCGGCCCCCAGGCGCCGACGACCTTCTTGACGGTCCCGATGTCGGTGCCGAGCAGCTTGGCGACCGGCCCGAGGTTCGGCGAGAGGTTGAGGATCGCGCCGACGTTCAGGTCGCGGTTGGGCCAGCCGTCCAGCCGCTGCCCAATGCCGGGCGCGAAGGAGTTGTTGACCGTCGAGTGGCAGATCGCGCAGGTCACGCCGATCGTCTGCAGCTTCCCGGAGCGGGCGAAGTGCCCCTTGATGCCGACGACGGCGTTGAGCTTGAGCAGGGCCAGCGTGGTCGCGGGGTCGTTCAGGTCGACCTTGCCCTTCTTGATCGCGGCGACCACCGGCTTCGGCAGGGCGCTCGCGTCGACCTTCAGGCCCACCGACAGCGCGGTCTTCGGGGAGACGCCCGGCCCGGTGCCACCGTTGTGCGATCCGGCGATGACCTTCTGGAGCTGGAGCACGCCGCTCCAGAACCCCTCGTCGCCGAACGTGTCGTTGCGGAACACGTCGCGCCCGTGGCGGACGAGCGCGGCGCCGTCGCGCGCCGACGCGGTGCCCGGCGGCTTCTTGGCGTGCGCCTTGGCATGGAGCGCCGGCTTGGACACCGCGCTGAAGCTGAACAGCGCCCCGCCCGCGATGAGCAGCGCCGCTGCGATGGCGATCCTGCGTGCCAGTCCTACCCCTCGGCCCCTCGGAAGCATGCTGGTCTCTCCTCAATTACCAACAGAAACTTGTATTTGAATCGCGATCCTGGCACTGTTGTCGCGCCCTGTCAAGGCGGTCCAGGAGGAGCGGATGAACCCCGATCAGAAGCGGCTGATGCGCCTGGCGACGGCGCTCACGGCGGCCCTCGTGCTCGCCGGCGCGCTCGCCTACACGAGCTTCAGCGCGTCGAGCGAAGCCAAGACCCCCGGCGAGCTGCTGCGCTCCGCCAAGGCCGGGCAGAGCTACCAGCTCACGGGCAAGGTCCTGCCCGGCTACCAGCGGCGCGGCGACACGCTGTCCTTCCGCGTCCGCGCGCGCTCCGGGCCGTCCGCCGCCGCGGTGCCCGTCGTCTACCGCGGCGAGGTCCCGGACCCGTTCCGCGCCGGGCGCGAGGTGATCGTCACCGTGCGCAAGCAGGGCGCGGTCTTCGCCGGCCAGCGCGACTCCCTGATCACCAAGTGCCCGTCGAAGTTCTCGGCGGGCGGGAAGAGCTGACGTGCTGACCATCGGGCGCGCGCTGATCGCGCTGGGCCTGGCCACGGCGCTGTGGGGCATCGCCGCCTCGATCGTCGGCGGCCGCCGCCGCGACCCCCGCTGGACGGCCTCCGGACGGCGGGCCGTGTACGTCCTCGCGGTGCTGCTGCTGGCGGCCTTCGTCCTGCTGGAGAGCGCGTTCCTGCGCTCGGACTTCTCCGTCGCGGTGGTCGCGCGCCACTCGAGCACGACCACGCCCGCGTTCTACCGCGCGACCGCGATCTGGTCCTCGCAGGAGGGGTCGCTGCTGCTCTGGGTGACCCTGATGGCGGTCTGGGCGAGCGCGGCGGTCCGCATCGCCACGCGCCGCCTGCCGGACGTCACGCCCTACGCGACGGCGATCCTGCTCGGCTTCGCGGGCTTCTTCCTGGCGCTGTCGGTCTTCTGGGCCAACCCGTTCCAGATGCTCGACCCGGCGCCCCCTGAGGGCGCGGGCCTCGAGCCGCTGCTGCGCCACCCGACGATGATGTTCCACCCGCCGCTGCTGTACTCGGGCTACACCCTGAGCATGGTGCCGTTCGCGTTCTCCGCCGCGGCCCTGCTGCGCCGGCGCGTCGACGGCGAGTGGATCGCCACGATCCGCCGCTTCGCGCTCGCCGCCTGGCTGGTCCTGGGCGTGGGCATCCTGCTCGGCGCGCGCTGGTCGTGGACCGAGCTCGGCTGGGGCGGCTACTGGGCGTGGGACCCGGTGGAGAACGCGGCGCTGATGCCGTGGCTGACGGGGACGGCCTTCCTGCACTCGCTGATGCTCCAGCAGCGCCGCGGCGTGCTGAAGGCGTGGAACGTCTCGCTGGCGATGGCGACCGGCATCCTCGCGGTGCTCGGCACCTTCCTGGTCCGCTCCGGGCTGCTGAGCTCGATCCACGCCTTCGGCGCGTCGACGATGGGGCTGCCGTTCCTGTGCTTCATCGCGGTCCTGCTGGTGGGGTCGGTCTGGCTGGTGGGCAGCCGCTCCGCCGCGCTGGCCCCCGACCGGCGGATCGGGCCGTCGCTGTCGCGCGAGTCGATCTTCGTGCTCAACAACGTGCTGCTGCTCGGCGTCTGCGCGGTCGTGCTCTGGGGGACGTTCTTCCCGCTGGTCTCCGAGGCGCTGACGGGCACGAAGTCCACCGTCGGCCCGTCCTGGTTCGACCGCTACACCGGGCCGCTGGCGATCGGGATCGTCGGCCTGGTCGGGCTGGCGACGATGCTGGCCTGGGGCGCCACGAGCGCCGCGGCCCTCGCGCGCCGCGCGCGGGTGCCGGTCCTCGGGGCGCTCGGCGTCACGGCCGGCGCCGGGGTCCTGGGCGCGACGAGCAGCCCGTCGTCGCTGGCGCTGTTCGCATGCGCCGCGCTCGTCGTCGCCGCGACGGCCGGCGAGCTGACGCGGGCCGTGCGGGCGCGGCGGGCGGCGACCCACGACAACGTCGCGCGCGCGGTGAGCGGCGTCGTCTCCCGCAACCGGCGGCGCTACGGCGGCTACCTGGTCCACGTCGGCGTGGCGGTGACGCTCGTCGGCGTGGCCGGGTCCTCGGCCTTCCGCCACATCCGCGACGTCCGGCTGTCCCCCGGCCAGCACGTGGCCATCGACGGCTACGACGTGAGCTACCGGCGCGCCACCGGCGAGCTGGCCAGCGAGAAGATCTCCCTCGGCGCGCTGCTGGACGTGCGCCGCGATGGGAAGCTGGTCCGCACGCTGCACCCGACGCGGGGCTACTACGCCGACCTCGGCGCGAGCGCCGGCCCGATCAGCCGCTTCTTCGACGGCGAGTCGACCAGCGAGGTCGGCCTCGACGCCGGCGTCAAGCGGGACCTGTGGACGGCGGTGCAACCGGACCTGTCGCCGTTCACCCGGCTGATGAACGACGCCGACCAGCGGTTCCTGACGGCGACGCCGAACGTCGACGCCCTCGTCGTCGCCGGCCTGGTGGCCCACTACGAGGCCTCGCCGCCGCCCGCGACCTTCCGGTTCATCGTCTCCCCGCTGGTCGAGTGGATCTGGTTCGGCGGCGCGATCTTCGTGAGCGGCGGGCTCATCGCCCTGTGGCCGCCGGGGCTGCTGCGGACCGCGGCCGCGACCGTGCGCCTGCGGCGCAGGCCCTCCCTCCGCCCGGCAGCGTCATGACCGCCGTCGTCGTCGTCGCGCTGCTGGCGCTCGTGGTCAGGGTCCTGGCCGGCCCGTGGCGGGGTGAGGACTGATGCGCGCCCGTGCCTCGGCCGTCGTCCTGGCCTGCCTCGCGCTCCCCGCCCTGCTCGGCTACGGCCTCGTGGCCGGCCACCCGTCGCACAGCCTCGACGCGAGCGTCGACGCCGGACGGCGGCCGTCCGCCCCGGCGCTGCGCCTGCCCTCGCTCGACGCGGGGCGCCCGGTCGCGCTGACCGGCCTGCGCGGGCGCGTCGTCGTCGTCAACTACTGGGCCTCGTGGTGCGGACCGTGCCGCGGCGAGGTGCCGCTGCTGGAGCGCTGGCAGCACCGCCTGACGGCGCTGGGCGGCACCGTGCTCGGGGTCGACGCGCTCGACGTGCGCTCCGACGCCCGCCGGTTCGTCGCGCGCTACGGGGTGACCTACCCGATCGTGCGCGACGAGAGCGGCGCGGTGGCCCGCAGCTACGGCGTGCGCGGCTACCCCGAGACCGTCGTGATCGACCGCAGCGGGCACGTGGCCGCGGTCCGGCGCGGCGTGGTCGACGAGGGGTTCTGGACGCAGAGCGTCGCCCCGGTCCTGCGGGAGCCGGCATGAGGGCCCGGGCGCTGTGCCTCGCCGTGCTCCTCGCGCTGACGGTGGCCGCGCCCGCGGCCGCGGCCTGCGTGCCGCGCACGAGCGCCGCCGCGGTCGAGGACGACGTGATGTGCCTGGTCTGCGGCGTCCCCCTCGCGCTCGCGGTCGACTCGCCGCAGGCTCAGCGCGAACGTGCGCTGATCGCCCGCCTGGCCGCCCGCTGTGAGACCAAGCCGCAGATCGAGCGGGCGCTCGTCGCCGAGTACGGCCCGGAGGTGCTCGCGTCGCCGCAGGGCGGCGGCTGGCGCGTCACGGCCTGGCTGGTGCCGCTGGCGATCGTCGTGCTGCTGACCGCCGGCCTCGGCCTGGCGACCGGCGTGCTCCGGCGCTCGCCGGCCTCGCGCGCCTGACCGCCCCGGCCGGCGTAAGGACCGGCCGGGGCGCGACGCCAAGCGCAGCGTGCCCACCGCCTTCGTCCTGTCCGGAGCAGGGTCGCTCGGAAGCGTCCACGTCGGGATGCTGCAGGCGCTCTTCGAGCGGCGGATCACGCCCGACCTGCTCGTCGGCGCGTCGGCGGGGGCGATCAACGCCGCCTACCTGGCCGGCCGCCCGCCGACCACGGGGACGGTGGCCGAGCTCGGCGCGTTCTGGCGGTCGATGCGCTCCTCGCGGGTCTTCTCCACGAGCCCGGCGAGCGCCCTGGTCGGGATCTTCGGCGAGCGCCCCAACGTCGCGCTCGCCGGCCCGCTGGGCGGCCTGTTGTCCCGGCTGCTCGGCATCGAGCGCCTGGAGGAGGCCTCGACCCCGCTGCACGTCGTCGGCGTCGACGCGCTCACCGGCGACGACCGCCTGCTGTCGCACGGCTCCGCGCTGGAGGCCGTGATGGCCAGCAGCGCGCTGCCGGCCGTCTTCCCACCGGTGGCCTGGCAGGGCCGCTGGCTGGTGGACGGCGGCATGGCCGGGCGCACCCCGATCTGGACGGCGCTGGCCCTCGGCGCCGACCGCGTGATCGTGCTCCCGGCCGGCCTGGCCTGCGCGCTGCCCGCCCCGCCGCGGGGCGCCGTGGCCACCGCCGTGCACGCGCTGAGCGTGCAGATGCAGCAGCGGCTCGTCGGCGACCTCGAGCGCGCGCGGTCCGACGGCCGCGTGATGGTCATCCCGCCGCCGTGCCCGGTGGACGTCGACCCGAGCGACTTCGGCCACGCGGACGCGCTCATCGCGCGCGCCCACCGGGCGGCGGAGGCGTTCCTGGACGAAGACGCCGGCGCGGACGGCGACGGCGACCCGGCGCCCGGCCTCACCCTGCATCACCACGCCGCCCCGGCCGCGGCCTGACCTCATCGGCCGGTGACGCCGTCGCCGTCCGGCGCGCCCACGAGCTGGGCGGGCAGTTCCAGGCGGAAGGCCGCTCCGCCGCCGGGCGCGTTGACGACCGTCGCGCGGCCGCCGTGGGTCTCGGCCACCTGGCGGACGATCGCCAGGCCGAGGCCGGACCCCTGCGTGCCGCGCGCGGCGGCGCCGCGGTAGAAGCGGTCGAAGAGGTGCGGGATGTCGGCGTCCTCGACGCCGGGCCCGTGGTCGCGGACCTCGATCCCGCCCGCATCGACGCGCACCTCGACGGTCCCCGCCGGCGGGGAGTGGCGCGCCGCGTTGTCGACGAGGTTGTTCAGCGCCCGCCCGAGGCGGTCGGGGACCCCGGTCACAACGGTCGGCTGCGCGCTGAGGCGCCAGTCCAGGCGCGGCGCGTGGCGGCGCGCGCGATCGACGGCCTCCGCGGCGAGCTCGTCGAGGCGGACGTCCTCGACCTGGACGGGCGGCTCGTCGCCGCGCGCCAGCTCGATCAGGTCGGCGACCAGCGCGCCGAGCTCCTCGATCTGCTCCTCGACGTCGCGCAGCAGCCGCGCGCGGGCGTCCTCGGGCAGGCCCGCTCCGGGCGGGCGGGACGAGTCGAGCAGCACCTCGATGTTCGTCCGCAGGCTCGTGATCGGCGTGCGCAGCTCGTGCGAGGCGTCGGCGACGAGCCGGCGCTGGGCGCGGACCGCCTCCCCGAGCTCCGCGCGTGACGCCTCGAGGCGGTCGAGCATCGTGTTGAAGCGGCCGGCCAGCTCGCCGACCTCGTCGGGGCGGCGCACCACGATGCGGCGCCCGAGGTCGTCGGTGCGCGCGATGTGCTCGGCCGCGGCGGAGACCTCCGTGATCGGGGCCACGAGGTTGCGGGAGACGAGCCGGCCGAGCAGCGCGGCGAGCCCGACGCCCCCCACGCAGACCAGCGCGAGGACGAGGCGGAGCTGGCCCAGCACCCGGTCGAGCTCGTCGACCGGGCGCGCGGCCACCACGGCGACGTCGCCCGCCCGCACGGTGATCGCGCGGACGTGCACCCCGCTGACCGTGCGGTCGCGCAGCACGGTCCCGCGGCGGCCCGCGGCCACCGCGCGGTCGGTCGCGTCCGGCGCGAGCCCGAGGTCCTGCCCCGGCGGCGCCGCGACGTTGCCGTCCGCGTCGACGAGCGCGAAGTACAGGCGCCCGCCGTCGCGGGGCCCGGGCTGGGCGGGGAACCCGCCCTCGATCCCGGGGTCCGCCAGCACGCGCGCGGGCACGCGCAGCGGCTGGTCGGCGACGCGCCGCAGCTGGTCGTCGACCTGCCCGTAGAGCTCCCGGCGCACGGCGAGATAGCCCACCAGCGCGGCGAGGACGACGGCGACGGCCACCGCGCCCGCGGCGGCGAGCGTCAGGCGGCGGCGCAGCCCCACCCGGTCACTCCTCGCGCAGGACGTACCCGACGCCGCGCACCGTGTGCAGCAGTCGCGGCTCGCCGCCCGCCTCGGTCTTGCGGCGCAGGTAGCCCATGTAGACGCCGAGCGCGTTGGACGTCGCGCCGAAGTCGTAGCCCCACACCCGCTCGAAGATCTGCGACCGGGTCAGCACCTGGCGCGGGTGCTCGAGGAAGAGCTGCAGGAGCTGGAACTCGGTGCGCGTCACCTCGACCAGGCGCGCGCCCCGGCGGACCTCGTAGGCCGCCGCGTCGAGGGACAGGTCGGCGAAGCGCAGGACGTCGCCGGCCGCGCCGCCGTCCTCGGCCCGGCGCAGGAGCGCCCGCAGGCGGGCCTTGAGCTCCTTGAGGGCGAACGGCTTCACGAGGTAGTCGTCCGCGCCGGCGTCGAGCCCCGCCACGCGGTCGTCGACGGCGTCGCGCGCGGTGAGCATCAGCACCGGGGTGCGGTCGCCGACCGCGCGCAGGCGGCGGCACACCTCCAGGCCGTCGACGTGCGGCATCGAGAGGTCGAGCACCACGACGTCGTGCTGCACGGAGGCCAGCAGGTCGAGCGCCTCGCGCCCGTCGGCGGCCAGCGCGACGTCGTAGGCGTCCAGCCGCAGCGCGCGCTCGAGCGCCCCGCGCACCGCGGGCTCGTCGTCGACGACCAGGACGCGCGCCATCGCCGAGCACGATAGTCCGGCGCGCGCCGTCCGCGAGCGCCTCTTCGCAAGCTCTTCGCCGCGGGCGGCGCGTCCGTCCAGGTTCAGGACCGAGCGGTCAAGGCGGCGGCGCGCAAGGCCGATGAACGCCGCATCGGTGGCCAAGGAGGCCGCTCACCAAGAAGGGACGGATCCCTTGTCAGCACATGGTGCCTCGACGGCCGGGCGCGACGAGCCTCGTCGCGAGCGCCGCCGTCTGCTCGTCGGGCTTCTCGTCGTGGCCGTCGCCCTCGCCGGGCTGACCACCGTGGTCACCGGCGCCTTCTTCACCGGGACGCAGTCGGTCACCGGCAACACGTTCTCCACCGGCACCGTCGACGTCGGCGTCTCGCCGGCGGCCACCGCGCTCACGTTCAGCGCGATGGCGCCCGGCGACACCGTCACCGCGCCGCTGACCGTCTCGAACACCGGCACGCTGGCCCAGCGCTACGCGGTGCTGTCGACGACCGACGCGACCGACGCCGACTTCCTGGCCGCGCAGCTCCAGATGACGATCAAGTCCGGGGTGACCACGTGCACGACCGCGGGGTTCACCGCGACGGGCACCGTCCTCTACGGCCCCGGCGTGCTCGGCTCCACCACCGGCACCAAGGTCATCGGCGATGCGGCCCAGGGCGCGCAGACGGGCGACCGCACCCTGGCGGCCGGCGGCTCGGAGGTGCTCTGCGCGCAGGTCACGCTGCCCACCTCGACGGGCAACGCGTACCAGAACGCCACGACCACGGCGACGCTGCGCTTCGACGCCGAGCAGACGACCAACAACCCGTAGCGGCGGGGGAAGGCGACGCTGACCGATGGCCACGGGCGCGCCACGCCGGTCACGGCACGGCGCCGCGGGCGCCGCCGGCCTGCTGGTGACGCGCGGCCTGCTGGCCGCCTGCCTGACCGCCGCGCTCGCGGCCGTCGTGATCCCCGCGGGCGTCGGGCTGAGCGGCCGCAAGCTGCTGATCGTCGTCTCCGGCAGCATGAC
>JAICJK010000334.1 GCA_025928415.1 Solirubrobacteraceae bacterium
CACTACCTCGACCTGCTCGACGTGCGCGCCGTCGTGGACGATTGGACGTCCTCGGGCGACGTGGAGGAGACCAAGCCGGCGCCCGACCTCGTGCAGGTCGCGCTGGACAAGGCCGGCGGCGACGGCGACGCGGTGATGATCGGCGACTCGGTGTGGGACTGCGAGGCCGCCGCCCGCGCGGGGGTGGCGACCTACGCCGTCCGCACCGGCGGCTTCGGCGACGACGAGCTGCGCGAGGCGGGCGCCGCGGCGGTCCACCACTCGATCGGTGCGCTGCTCGAGGCCCTCGGCGACACGCCGCTCGGCGCGCCCGCCCGCTAGGCGCCGCGCCTGAAATACGGCTGGCGCCCGTTGCGCGCCCGGCCAGACCGGGCACAATCGGTGGTACATGCCCCGCGCCATCTGGACCGGAGCCATCTCCTTCGGCCTCGTCACCGTCCCCGTCAAGCTCTACACCGCCGTGCAGAGCAAGACGGTCCGCTTCAACCAGCTCGACGGGAAGGACGGCTCGCGCGTGCAGATGAAGCGCGTGAACGCCCAGACCGGCGAGGAGGTCCCCTACGAGCGGATCGTGAAGGGCTACGAGCTCTCGCCCGACCGCTACGTGGTCATCGACCCCGACGAGCTCGAGGCGCTCGATCCCAAGAAGACCAAGACGATCGACATCGAGGGCTTCGTCGACCTGCAGGACATCGACCCGATCTACTTCGACCACCCCTACTACCTCGTGCCGGGCACCGGCGGCGCCAAGCCCTACCGGCTGCTCGTCGACGCGATGCGCGCGTCGGGCAAGGTGGGGGTCGCGAAGGTCGTCATCCGCTCCAAGGAGCAGCTCGTGGCCCTGCGGCCGATCGGCGAGGTCCTCGGCATGACCACGATGAACTTCCACGACGAGGTCGTCGACGCGGAGGGCCTGGACGAGGTCCCGGCCGCCGACGAGGTGCAGACGACCGACCGCGAGCTCGAGATCGCCCAGCAGCTCGTCGACTCGCTGGCCGAGCCGTTCGAGCCCGAGCGCTACCGCGACACCTACCGCGAGCAGGTCCTCGACCTGATCGAGCGCAAGGCCGCCGGCGAGGAGATCGCCGTCCAGCCCGCCGCCGAGGAGGCCGCGCCGGTCCCGGACCTCATGAGCGCGCTGAAGGCCAGCCTCGACGCGGTCCGCGAGCGTACCGGCGACGGCGACGGCGGCGCGCCGAAGGCCAAGCGCGCCCCGGCGCGGCGGCGGTCCTCCGCGGCGTCCAAGGGCGGCGGCTCCAACGGCTCCGGCCAGGGCGGCGCGAAGAAGGCCAAGCCCGCCGCCAAGCGCAAGGCGCCCGCGAAGAAGGGCTAGAACGCGGCCGCGGGCGGGCCGTCCGGCGCCCCCGGCGTCGTGGGGCCGCGCAGGCCCTGCGATACGATGCGCGCTCGTCCTGCGCGCTCCGGCGCGTCCCCCAGCCCGCCGCCGCCCCATGACCGACCGACTCCTGCGCCCCCAGGCCGACGGCCTGTACGACCCCCGATTCGAGCACGACGCATGCGGCGTGGCGATGGTCGCGCGCCTGGACAAGCGGCCCACGCACGAGGTCGTCGCGCGGGCGCTGGAGGCGCTGGACAACCTCGAGCACCGCGGCGCCGAGGGCGCCGACATCCGCACCGGGGACGGCGCCGGCATCCTCGTCAAGCTCCCCGACGCGTTCTTCCGCGGCGTCGTGGATTTCGAGCTGCCCGACCCCGGGCGCTACGGCGTCGGCGTCTGCTTCCTGCCCCAGGACCCGGTCCTGCGCCGCCGGGTGCAGGACCTCGTCGAGCTCAACGTCCGCGTCGAGGGCCAGCACGTGCTCGGCTGGCGCGACGTGCCCGTCGACCCCGCCCACGTCGGGCGGACCGCCGACGAGTCGCGCCCCTACATCCAGCAGATCTTCATCGAGGCCGGCCCCGGCCACAACCACGACCAGGACGCGTTCGAGCGCAAGCTCTACGTCATCCGCCGCATCGTCGAGCTCGCGGCGGGCCCCGACTTCTACGCCCCGAGCTTCTCGTCGCGCACCTGCGTGTACAAGGGCATGCTGATCTCCCGTCAGCTCCGGGGCTTCTACCCGGACCTGCAGGACCCGCGCTTCGCCAGCGCCCTGGCGCTCGTCCACTCGCGCTTCTCGACGAACACCTTCCCGAGCTGGGACCTCGCCCATCCGTTCCGCATGATCGCCCACAACGGCGAGATCAACACGATGATGGGCAACATCAACTGGATGCGGGCGCGCGAGTCGCAGCTCGCGTCCGAGCTGTTCGGGATCGACCTGCAGAAGGTCATGCCGATCGTGCGCCCCGGCGGCAGCGACTCCGCGACGTTCGACAACGTCCTCGAGCTGCTGATGCTCGCGGGCCGCTCGCTGCCGCACGCGGTGATGATGATGATCCCCGAGGCCTACGCCGGCCGCGAGGACCTGCCCGACCACCTCAAGGGCTTCTACGCCTACCACTCGTGCTTCATGGAGCCGTGGGACGGCCCCGCCTCGGTCTGCTTCACCGACGGCCGCGTCGTCGGCGCGACGCTGGACCGCAACGGCCTGCGCCCGGGCCGCTGGGTCGAGACCCGCGACGGCCACGTCATCCTCGGCTCGGAGACCGGGATGCTCGGGGTGAAGCCCGAGGACGTCCTGCGCCTCGGCCGCCTGGCTCCCGGCAAGCTGTTCCTCGTCGACCTCGAGCAGGGCCGGATCGTCGAGGACGAGGAGGTCAAGGCGTCGGTGGCCACCCAGCAGCCCTACGGCAAGTGGTTCAACGACCACGTGGTCCACTTCGACGACCTGCCGGTCAAGGATCCGCTCAGCGCGCGCACCGAGCCGGTCCGCACCCGCCAGCTCGCCTTCGGCTACACCCAGGAGGACCTGAAGGTCCTGCTCGCGCCGATGGCGGCGAGGGGCGAGGAGCCGATCGGCTCGATGGGCAACGACAACGCGCTGGCCGTGCTCTCCGAGCAGCGCCCGGCGCTGTTCGCCTACTTCAAGCAGCTCTTCGCCCAGGTCACGAACCCGCCGATCGACCCGATCCGCGAGGCCGTGGTCATGTCGCTGGCCACCGGCGTCGGCGCGGAGGGCAACCTGCTCGAGGAGCGCCCCGAGCACGCCCGGCAGCTCGCGATGGACCAGCCGATCCTGCGCGACCACGAGCTCGAGACGCTGCGCCAGGTCGACCACCCGGCCTTCAAGGCGCACACGATCGACATCACCTGGCCGGTCGCCGAGGGCCCGGAGGGCCTGCAGGCGCGGCTGGCCAACGCCTGCGACGAGGCCTACGACGCGGTCGAGGCCGGCATCAACATCCTGATCCTGTCCGACCGCGAGGTCGGCGCCGGCCGCGCGCCGATCCCGGCGCTGCTGGCCACCGCCGCCGTGCACCACCACCTCGTGCGCGAGGGCAACCGGCTGCGCGCCGGCCTGGTGGTCGAGTCGGGCGAGCCGCGCGAGATCCACCACTTCGCGACGCTGATCGGCTACGGCGCCAGCGCCGTCAACCCGTACCTGATGTTCGAGACGCTCGGCGAGCTGCACGCCGAAGGCCGCCTGCGCGACGTCGCCTCGTCCGAGGAGGCCGAGCAGCGCCTCGTCAAGGCGATCGGCAAGGGCCTGCTCAAGACGATCTCCAAGATGGGGATCTCCACCGTCCAGTCCTACTGCGGGGCGCAGATCTTCGAGGCCGTCGGGCTCGACCGCTCGGTCATCGACCGGCACTTCACCGGGACCGCCTCGCGGATCGGCGGGATCGACATCCGCACGATCGCCCAGGAGGCGCTGGACCGCCACGCGCGCGGCTACCCGCGCAGCGCGGCGGGCGACCTGCTGCCGGTGGGCGGCGTGTACGCGTGGCG
>JAICJK010000484.1 GCA_025928415.1 Solirubrobacteraceae bacterium
CCCGCCGCCCCCGCGGCCACGCCGCCGACCCCGAAGGAGCGCAAGGCCGCCAGCCGCGCCCAGCGCGGCCGCCGGCGCGGCGCCACGCCCGAGGAGCGCGCGGAGATCCGCGCCAAGAAGGCCGTGGAGCGCCGCCGGCGCCGCCAGCAGGAGCGCGAGAAGGCCCGCGCCGCACGCGCCGAGGCCGGGCCGGCCCACACCCCGGCGAGCGCCCCCGGTGGCGAGGGCGCGCCGAAGGTGCGGTCGGGCAAGGTCGTCTCGAGCAAGGCCGACAAGACGATCACCGTCCGCATCGACGTCGCCCGGCGGCACCGCAAGTACCAGAAGATCGTGCGCAGCTCGAGCACCCTGCACGCCCACGACGAGGCCAACGACGCCAACGAGGGCGACCTCGTGCGCGTGGTCGAGGCCCGGCCGCTCAGCCGCACCAAGCGCTGGCGCCTCGTCGAGGTCCTGGAGCGTGCCAAGTGATCCAGAACGAGTCACGCCTGAAGGTCGCCGACAACTCGGGCGCTCGCGAGATCCTCTGCATCCGCGTGCAGGGCGGCAGCCGCCGCCGCTACGCGGGCGTGGGGGACATCATCACCGCCACGGTCAAGGCCGCCAACCCGAACGGCACGGTCAAGAAGGGCGAGGTCGTCAAGGCGGTCGTCGTGCGCACGAAGAAGTCCTTCGGGCGCGACGACGGCACCTACATCGCCTTCGACGAGAACGCCGCCGTGATCATCGACGCGCAGAACGCCCCGCGGGGAACCCGCATCTTCGGTCCCGTGGCGCGCGAGCTGCGCGACCGCAACTTCATGCGGATCATCTCGCTGGCTCCGGAGGTGCTCTAGCATGGCTCTCAAGATCCGTCGCGACGACGACGTCGTCGTCATCAGCGGGAAGGACCGCGGGAAGACGGGCAGGGTCCTCCGAGTCGACCCCAAGAAGTCCAGGGTCTACGTCGAGGGCCTGAACATCATCAAGCGCCACCAGCGCCCCTCGCAGACCCCGACCGGCCCGCAGGCCGGCGGCGTCATCGAGAAGGAAGGCCCGATCCACATCTCCAACGTCATGCTCATCGACCCGAAGGACAAGAAGCCGACGCGCGTCGGGATCGCCCGCGAGGGCGGCACCCGCAACCGCGTGACGCGCCGGTCCGGGTCGAAGCTCGACTGACCGCCATGCCGACCATCGCTCCAGCCACCACCGCCCGCCTCAAGCAGCGCTACCTCGAGGAGATCCGCCCGGCGCTCATCGAGCGCTTCGGCTACACGTCGTCCATGCAGGCCCCCGAGATCGAGAAGATCACGCTGAACATGGGCCTGGGCGAGGCCAAGCAGGACTCCAAGACGCTCGACGCGGCGGTGGAGCAGCTCGCGACGATCGCCGGCCAGAAGCCGTCGATCCGCCGCGCCCGCAAGTCCATCGCCCAGTTCAAGGTCCGCGAGGGCATGCCCGTCGGCGCCGCCGTCACGCTGCGCCGCGAGCGCGCCTACGAGTTCCTCGACCGCCTGACCACCATCGCGCTGCCGCGCGTCCGCGACTTCCGCGGCCTCAAGCCCCGGTCGTTCGACGGCCGCGGCAACTACGCGCTGGGCATCCGCGAGCAGATCATCTTCCCCGAGATCGACTACGACGCCGTCGACCAGGTCCGCGGCCTCGACGTGATCATCACCACGTCCGCCCGCACCGACGAGGAGGCCTATGCCCTGCTCGAGGCGCTGGGCCTGCCGTTCTCGCGGGAGAACAACCCGTACATCGAGACCACCCCGGAGGCCTGACGCATGGCCAAGACGTCGCAGCGCGTGCGCCAGGCACGCCCGAGCAAGTACCCCACCCGCGACTACACGCGCTGCCGCCGCTGCGGCCGCGCGCGGGCGGTCTACCGCAAGTTCGGCCTCTGCCGGATCTGCCTGCGGGAGATGGCCCACAACGGCTACATCCCCGGCATGACCAAGAGCTCCTGGTAGGCGCGCCATGTCGATGACCGACCCCATCGCCGACTTCCTGACCCGCATCCGCAACGGCATCCGGGCCTCCCACGAGACCGTGGACATCCCGGCGTCCAAGCTCAAGCGGGAGATGGCCCGGATCCTCAAGGAGCAGGGCTACATCGCCGGCTACGAGTTCGAGGCGCCGACCGCCGAGCGGCCGGCCGAGCTCATCCGCATCCAGCTCAAGTACACCGAAGACCGCTCCTCGGCCATCGCCGGCCTCAAGCGCGTCTCGCGGCCCGGCCAGCGCACCTACGTGCGCCATGACCACCTGCCCAAGGTGCAGGGCGGCATGGGGACCGCGATCGTCTCGACGTCCAAGGGCGTCATGACCGGCCACGAGGCCCGCCAGCAGGGCATCGGCGGCGAAGTCGTGGCGCACGTCTGGTGACCCCGCCTCCCACCCCCACCTCCTGACGCATGTCCCGAATCGGTAGGAAGCCCATCCCCGTCCCGTCCGGCGTGACGATCGCCATCAGCCCCGAGCTGGTGACGGTCAACGGCCCGCGCGGCGAGTTGCAGGAGCGCATCCACCGCGACATCACCGTTGCGCAGGAGGGCGAGGAGGTCCTCGTCACGCGGCCCACGGACCGCGGGGAGCACCGTGCCCTGCACGGGCTCACGCGATCGCTGGTCGCCAACATGGTCGAGGGCGTGACCAACGGCTACCAGAAGACCCTGGAGATCCAG
>JAICJK010000588.1 GCA_025928415.1 Solirubrobacteraceae bacterium
CCGCCCACCCGCCGTCGCGGCACTGCGCCGCGGCGGTGGGAAACGGCCCGGTCCGCGGGCGCAGCCGCACGAAGCGGTCGCAGGCCCTCCGGCTCGCGAACCCGAACGCCGCCCAGCCGCCGCGCTTGCACTGGGCCTTGACGACGGGCAGCGCGGCGTGGGCGTCGTGGACGACGATGTCCCCCTGCTCGATCGGCTGGAGCGCGACGGTCGGCTCGAGCGGGCAGACCGTCGCCGCCGCGGGCACGACCGCGAAGGCGAACCGGTCGGCGACGGCGCCGGCGCCGTCCTCGACGAAGATGAGCCCGAATCCGTAGCCGGGGCCCCCGTCCGCGTTCACCAGGTCGACGCCGATCGTGGCGCGGTGGCCCGCGACGGCCAGGCAGGTCACCGGGGCGTCGGAGAGCACGCGATCCGGGAAGCCGATGAGATGGCTGATCCCGGTGACCAGGACCGAGCCGGCGGGGCGCTCCCCGGACGGGCCGCTCGTCGCGGCGAAGGCGTACCGGAGCGAGAAGTCCCCGCCGAGCGACGGGTCGGCGACCCCGGTCACCGAGTCGGCGCCCGGGGCCTGCGCGGCGGCGACGCCCGGAGCCCCGAGGGCCGCGGCGAGCGCCACCGCGCCCATGACGGCGGCCCGTCGGATCGCACGGTGAACCTGCATCGGCACTGCCCTCCCGCCGCGGGCCCGGACGGCGCAACCGTACGCCGGCCCGGGCGCGGCGGCAAGGAGCCGCGGCGGGCCGGCCCTACGGCTTGGCGCCGAAGCGCAGGACCTGCTGGAACGTCGAGCGGTTGGTCCAGCGCATCGTGTCCGGGATCAGGCCGGGGGTGAACTTGATGCGCTCCTTGGTCGCGTCGGCGCGCCAGGCGCGCGGGTCGGCGCCCTGCTTGGCGGCGAGCTCCTTGTCCGCCGCGTCCAGCGCGCCCCACAGCTCCGAGCGGCAGCGCGACAGCGACCCGCGCCCGCAGTAGGACAGCGCGAACTTGCCGCGCACCTTCTGCTTGAGCAGGGTCCGCAGGTCCTTGTCCACGTAGCCGTACCAGCCGCTGCCGAACGAGGACCCGTTGCGGCCCTGCGGGTTGGAGTCCGGGGCCATGAGATCGGCCAGGTGGCCGGTCAGCGACCCGAGCCGGGCGCCGAGCGCCGCGGTCGCGAGCTTCGTGAAGGCGACGTCGAGGATCGCCGCGCCCGGGTCGTCGATCTTGCCGTCGAGGTCGGCGTCCAGCCGCGAGGCGCCACGGCGCGCCCACGAGGTGACGAGCTGGTCGGCGAGCTTGGCCTGGGCGTCGGGCGCCTTGCCGGTCGCGAGCACCTCGTGGATGACCGGCCACACCTGCGTCGCCGTGACGTCCTCGGTCGCCGCCCGGTTCATGATCGACACGACGTCCTGGATGCGGACCTTCTTCGGGAAGTGGTCGAAGGCCTCGACGCGGTGCACCGAGCCGTAGGACAGGTTGTCCTCGCCGGCCTCCCAGCCGGGCGCCGGCTTGTTGTTCCAGTTCAACAGCAGGCCGCTCTTGGGATCGGCGACGTGCGGGTGCTTGGACAGCGGCAGGAAGCCCTTCCAGTCGTACTTGCCGGTGCCGAGCGTCGGCAGCAGCTTGTTCGTGCCCTTGGCGCGGATCGGCAGCTTGCCGGAGGAGAAGTAGGCGACGTGCTTGCGGCTGGCGTAGGCCCAGTTGAAGGTGAAGCCGAACTCGTTGGCCGCCTTGTAGAAGCCGCGCACCGTCGAGCCCTTGCCGAGCGTCATGTCGCGCAGCGCGGCGATGCCGAACGCGTCCTGCCCGTAGGTGGAGCGGTCCTTCGCGATCGCGTAGGGCTTGCCCTTGACCATGACCGTGCCCTGGACCGGGCCGTGCACGGTGACGTGGTAGCGCAGCGCCTTCGTCGCGCCCTTCGTGCTCGTGTTCTTC
>JAICJK010000457.1 GCA_025928415.1 Solirubrobacteraceae bacterium
GCCTGCCACGCGCCGATCAGCGCCCGCTACCCGGTCGTGGAGGCCGTGACCGCCGCGCTCTACGCGGCGGTGGTCGCCGCGCGCTGGGACGACGTGACCCAGATCGCGCTCGGCCTCGCGCTCGTGACGCTGCTGGTCCCGATGGTGCTGATCGACCTCGAGCACCGCCTGATCCCCAACCGCCTGACGCTGCCCTTCGCCGTCCTCGCCCTCGCGCTGGGCGTCGTCCTCGACCCCGGGATCGTCGCCGAGCAGCTGATCGCCGGGGCCGCGGCCGGCGGGTTCTTCCTGCTCGCCGCGCTGGCCTACCCGCGCGGCATGGGGATGGGCGACGTCAAGCTCGCCGGCGTCCTGGGGCTGTACCTCGGGCGCGCCGTCGCCCCGGCCATCTTCGTCGGGCTGATCGCCGGCGTGCTCGCCGGCGTGGTGATCATCGCCCGCAAGGGCGCCGCGGAGGGCCGCAGGACGGCCGTCCCGTTCGGCCCGTTCCTCGCGCTCGGCGCGCTCGTCGCGGTCTTCTGCGGGGACGCCCTCGTCGACGCCTACCTGGACCGCTTCTGACCCCACCCGCTGCGGCGCTCAGGAATACGGCCCGCCGTCCGATCAGTCAGGACGAGCGCTCCGCATCACGGCGCGCCACCGGACCCCCTTCCCGTCCCAGGAACCCCCTCTCCTCATGGCCAAGCGACCCAGCACCCTCGTCGGGCTCGAGATCGAGCCGAGCGCCGTGCACGCCGCGGCGGTCACGGTCAACGGCCGCCTCGTGCTCGAGCACGCCGCCACCGTGCCCCTGGAGGCCGGCATCGTGCGCGACGGCGAGGTCCTCGACACCGAGGCGCTGACCGCCGCCCTGCGCGCGCTGTTCCACGACCACAAGTCGCTCTCCAAGCGGGTGCGGATCGGCATCGCCAACCAGAAGATCGTGGTGCGCATCATCGAGCTGCCGCCGATCGACGACGCCAAGGAGCTCGAGGCCGCCGTCCGCTTCCGGGCCCAGGACGAGATCCCGATGCCGCTCGACTCGGCGGTCCTGGACTACCAGTCGCTCGGGATCGTGGACACCGCCGAGGGCCCGCGCCAGCGCGTCGTGCTCGTCGCCGCCCGCCGCGACATGGTCGACAAGGTCGTCCACGCCGCCCAGGCCGCCGGCCTGCGGCCCGAGGGCATCGACCTGGCCGCCTTCGCGATGGTCCGCGCCCTGCACCGCATGGGCGGCCCGGGCGAGACCGTGCTGTTCCTCGCGATCGGCGGGGTCACGAACCTCGCGGTCGCCCAGGGCCTGGAGTGCCTGTTCACCCGCGTCGTCGGCGGCGGGCTGGAGGCCCTCGCCGTGGAGCTGGCCGAGCGCCGGGGGCTGACCCTCGAGCACGCCCGCGGCTGGCTCGAGCACGTCGGGCTGGAGCTGCCGACCGATCAGCTCGAGGGCTACGAGGCCGACGCGGCGATCATCGAGGACGCCCGCGTGGTGCTCGTGGACGGCGTGCGGCGCATCGCCGGCGACGTCCGCAACTCCGTCGACTTCCACCACGCCCAGGGCGGCGGCGCCGGCATCGCGCGCTGCATCGTCACGGGCCCGGCGGCCTCGCTGCCCGGGTTCACGGCCTCGCTCGGCGCGGAGCTCGGGCTTCCCGTCGAGGCCGGCATCGTCGAAGGGGGCGGCGGCGCCATCGAGGCGGCCCGCTTCACGGTCGCGGCCGGGCTGGCCGTCGCGGAGGGCGTGGCATGAGGGCCGTCAACCTGATCCCGGCCGAGGACCGTCGCGGTCCCGGCGGCGCCAGCAAGTCCGGCGGCGCGGTCTACGCCGTGCTCGGCACGCTGGCCCTGCTCGTCGTGCTGACCGCGGCCTGGGCGCTCGCCGGCAAGTCGGTCACCGACAAGCGGGCGCAGCTCACCCGCGTCGAGCGCGACGCCGCGACCGCCGAGGCGCAGGGCGCCGGGCTGTCGGACTACTCCTCCTTCGCCTCGCTGCGCGAGCGCCGGGTGCAGACCGTGACGTCGATCGCCGGCAGCCGCTTCGACTGGTCGCACGCGATGCACGAGCTCGGGCGCGTCCTGCCGTCCAACGTCTGGCTGACGTCGATGACGGGCACCGTCACCTCGACCACCGCGGTCGACGGCGGCACCCAGAACGGCCTGCGCTCGTCGCTGCCCGGCCCGGCCATCGACCTGGTGGGCTGCACGACCAGCCAGGACGAGGTCGCCCGCGTCGTGACGCGCCTGCGACTGATCGACGGCGTCATCCGCGTGGCGCTGGCCTCGTCGGCCAAGGCCGACACGACCTCCGCGGCCTCGTCCAACGGCGGCGGCGACTGCCGCGCCGGCTCCAGCAACTTCCCGCAGTTCGAGGTCGTCGTGTTCTTCGAGACGCCGCCCGCCGCCTCGGCGTCGGCGCCGGCCGCCCCGGCCACCGCGGCGCCGGCCTCCGGCTCCGCCGCCCCGGCCTCCGGCTCCACCGCCGCGGCCTCGGGCTCTGCGGCCCCGGGCTCCGCCTCCTCCTCCACCGCCCAGACCGCGAGCAGCACGGGAGCCGCGCGATGACCGCCAGGGACCGCATGATCATCCTCGTGGTGGCGCTCGTCGTCGTGACCGGCGCCGCCTGGTTCACGGCGATCAAGCCGCGCCGTCAGCAGGCCTCCGTCCTCGAGGGCCAGATCGGCACCGCGCAGCAGCGCCTGGACACCGCCCAGCTCGCGCTGCAGGCGGCGCGCCAGGCCCAGAAGACCTACGCCGGCGACTACGCGACCATCGCCCGCCTGGGCAAGGCCGTGCCGGCCGACGACGACGTGCCCTCGCTGCTCGTCCAGCTCCAGAACGCCGCGCGCCGGTCGGGCACCGACTTCCGCTCGATGACCCTGGACGCGAGCGCGGCGGCGGCCTCCGCGGCAGCCGCGCCGGCGCCCGCGCCCGCGCCGGCGACCCC
>JAICJK010000436.1 GCA_025928415.1 Solirubrobacteraceae bacterium
GGGGGCGTGCCCCTCGTTGGCGGCGAGGACCGCCGCGAGCACGTCCGGGTGGGCCGGCGCGTAGTTGTCGGAGGCGAAGGCGGTCACGCGACCAGGCTAATGCCCGGCGACGGCGGGCCCGGATGCCTCCGCGGTTCTCAGCCCCGCAGGCCGGAGCCGTGCAGCTGCAGGCGATGCCCGTTCATCGCCGCCGCCGCGTCGGAGCACAGGTAGACCAGCGCGTCGGCGATGTCCTGCGCGCGCGTGAAGGTCGGGTACGCGTCGGGGGCCTTGCCCTCGAGCATCGCCGGTGTCGCGATCGCGTTGACGACGATCACGTTCGCCGTGGCGCCCGTGCCCGTGAAGCCGTCGGCCAGCGCCAGGGTCCACGCCTCCGCGGCCGCCTTGGCCGCGGCGTAGGCCGCGTTGTCGTGCGTGGGCGCCTGCGCCTGCTTGCTGGAGACCAGGACGAAGCGCCCGTGCCCGCCGGCGCGCAGCGCCGCCGAGAACGCCCGCGAGGTGTGCTGCACGGTGCGGATCAGCAGGTCGTGCAGGAGCGCCCAGTCGTCGAGCGGCGCCTCCTCGAGCGGCGTGCCGCCGCGCCAGCCGCCCACCAGGTGGGCGACCCCGTCGACGCGGCCGAAGCGCGCGCCGAGGTCGGCCGCCCAGCCGCGCGCCTGCTCCTCGTCGAGCAGGTCGACCACGCGCGCGTCCACGCGGTCGGGCGCCAGGCCGCAGCCGGCGACGACCGCGTCGAGCTCGCCCTGGTCGCGGTCGGCCAGCCCGAGCGAGGCGCCCGCGGCGGCCAGGGCCTGCACGACGCTCGGCCCGAGGCCGCCCGTCGCGCCCGCCACCGCGACGACGCGGCCCTCCAGCGGCCCGCTCATGCCGCGCTGCCGGCCAGGACGACGGGCTCGAGCTTCTGCTGCAGCGACGTGTAGAAGACGCTGAGCGGGAACTCGTCGTCCTGCACCGCGTCGATCCAGCGCTTCGGGTCGGGCTCGGCGACGAGGCCCGGCGCGCCGTCCGCCCAGGCCGAGGCGACGCTCGGGGCGACGTGCTCGGCGACGAAGGCGTGGGCGCGCATCCAGTAGGCGACCTTCGGCAGGTCGATCCCCGTGCGGTAGAGCGCCTCGACCTCGGCGCGCAGCGCCATCACGCCGTCGGCGACGTGCTTCCAGTCGATCCACAGCTTGTTGTCGGTCCAGCGCACCACCCCGCGGCCGTGCAGATAGGCGAACAGCAGCTGGCCGCCCAGCCCGTCGTAGTTGCGCACCCGGGTCCCCGTCACGGGGAAGCGGAACAGCCGGTCGAAGAGGATCGCGTACTGCACGTGGCGGGCGAAGGCCATCCCCTCGCCCTCCAGCGCTACGGCCTCGGAGTAGGCCGTCAGGTCGCAGCGCAGCTCCTCCAGCGAGTACATCCAGTACGGCATCCGCTGGCGGATCATGAACGGGTCGAACGGCAGGTCCCCGCGCGAGTGGGCGCGGTCGTGGACGAGGTCCCAGAGCACGTAGGCGTCCTGCGACAGCGCCGGCGAGGCGAGCAGCGCCGCGGCGTCGGCCGGCAGGTTGAGGCCGAGCAGGTCCGCGGCGCGGGACACCACGCGGCGGAAGCGCTCCGCCTCGCGGTCGCAGAAGATCGCCCCGAAGTGGTTCTCCGGGCGCCCCCGGACGGCGAACGTCTCGGGGAACAGCGTCGCGCACTCCGAGTCGTAGCCCGCGGTGCGATCGACGAAGGTGACCGGGACGAACTTCGGGTTGTCGTAGCGCTCGCGCTCCAGGGCGGCGACCCACTCCGGCCACGGCACGCGCACGACGAGCGCCTCGAAGCGCGTGTCGCGCGAGCCGTTCTGCGTGTACATCGGGAACAGCACGAGGTGCTCGATCCCGTCCTCGCGCCGCTGCTCGGGCCGGAAGGCCTCCTGCGCGCGCGTGAAGTCCGGGCGGGCGAAGCCGCCGCCGGCCCACGCGTGCAGGTCGGCGAGCGCCGCGCGCAGGTAGGCGTCCTGGTGCGGGAAGCGCGGCGCGAGGCCCTCGACCGCGGCGGCGATCCGGTCCACGCGCGCCCGCACGGCGGCCGGCTCGTGGTGCTCGGCGTCGACCGAGCCGTCGGGCTCCTGCAGCAGGCGCAGCGCGTCGACCTCGGCCTTCAGCGCCTGCCAGTGGGGATCGGCGAGCACGGAGCTGTCGCCGCCCGGCCCGCCGGAGTGCGCGAAGGCGGCATGGGCGGCCCAGTAGACGGCGTCGACCCACAGCGCGCGGTGGTCGAGCTCACCCAGGCAGTCGTCCCCGAACAGGTCGGAGTCGGCGAGCGCCAGCACGCGGCCCTCGCCGTGCGTGGCGGCGGCCATCAGCGGGGCGCCGGCGGGATCGGCCTCGGCCGAGGTGCGCAGCACGGGCGTGGCGCCGTCGTGCAGCGCCAGCGTCCCGGCGCGGTAGAAGCAGGCCTGCTCCACGCGCGCCAGCAGGTCCGCCCCCGCCACGGGGCGGGTGGCGGCCCGCTCGGCCAGCACCCAGGTCGGCGACCCGTGCTGGTGGGCGTAGTCGTAGACGGTGGCGTGCGCGACCTCCAGGCCGAAGCGGGCCAGGAGCGCGTTGAGGTTGTTGCCGTACTTGTCCTGCTCGGTCTCGCCGAGCACGATCAGCCCGCCGCCGCCGGCGACCCACGCCTCGACGGCGTCCAGCTCGTCGTCGGCCAGGCGCGGCGCGCCGGGCAGCGCGCGCTCCCACTTGGCCTCCGAGGGGTGGGCGATGACCAGCACGTCGGCCTGCGCCAGCACCCCGGGCGTCAGCGCGCCCTGGGTGTGCGCGGCCACCGTGAAGTCCCGCTCGGCCAGCGCCGTGGCGGCGTCGGCGTAGGAGGAGTCCTCGGGGTGGCTGGGCTGCAGCGCCTGGGCGGCCGCGAGGCGGATCGTCCACGCCTCCCCGTGAGCCTCGTCGAAGAGCACGCGCGCCAGAGCGACCGGTCGTGAAGCAGGCATGGAGGAAGGCTATGGCGCCGTTGGTGCCACATCAATGCCGATCCATGACGGATCTGCGCAAGAATCCATCGCATGGACGAGA
>JAICJK010000078.1 GCA_025928415.1 Solirubrobacteraceae bacterium
CGCCGCGCCGAGCGCGCGGGCGTTGGCGTCGAGCGCCGCGGCGGCAGCCGCGTGGCCGGGCGACGCGAACCCCCGCCGCAACGCGACCGCGGCGGCCATGCCGCTGGCCTGCACGTGCTCGGCGAGCAGGCCGGTGAGCTGGGCGCGGAAGGCCGCGGCGCCCGAGCGCGCGCCGGCGCTTTGCTGCGTGCCCGAGACCGGCGAGGAGCCCTTCGCGCCCGCGCCGCAGCCGGCCGCGAAGGCCGCGGCGGCGCACGCGAGCAGCGCCACGCCCAGAGCGAGGCGGCGGGCCGGCGACCCGGCGGGGAGGAGGGCTGCTCGAACGGGCATGCGACGGGCTACACTGGCAGGGTTGGACGACATACCCCGGGGACGACAGGCTTCGACGTGGTCGGTTCCGCCGGGTTGGTTGCGAGTCGAGGTCCCGGGAGGCCTCGTAAAACACCCGGGAAAACCATACGTGCGGACTCTCACGAGTACGCCCTCGCCGCTTAGTTCATAGCTAAGCCGTGAGGTCTGGGCCCCCGCCCGCCGGCCGTGGGGATCGCCTGGATCAGATGCCGGCTCACCCGGGGAGGCTCGCTCCCGCCGAACCGGGAACATCTTCAGGGAGCTGGTCCGTCGCAACCCGGCTCGCGAGGCGAGCGACGGATGAGATCAGAGCGCGAGCTACACTCGTAGAAGCCTTCCCAGCGCGATCGCGGACGCGGGTTCAATTCCCGCCGTCTCCACTGCTCGAGCAGTGCAGAAGCTTCAGAAAGCCCCGCTCCGGCGGGGTTCTCTGCGTCTCGGGCGCGGTACCTACCCGGGAGCGGTGCCCGCGGCGACGAGCAGCTCGCAGGGGCCCTCGAAGCCGCCCGCCGTCTCGTACCTCGTGAGCTCGCGCTCGATCTCGCTCCACGCCCCCTCGCGCTCGGTGTGGCTCAGCCCGGCGAGCATCTGGTGCAGGGCCCCGAAGGACTCGCGCGCGAAGCGGACGAACTCGGCGGTGGACGGCAGCCGCAGGGGAGCGGCGACTCGCCGCGTCTCGACGTCGGTGAAGCCGGCCCGCTCGAGGGCCGCCTCGATCACACCCGGGGCGCCGAGGCTGAACGGGCCCGGCCGGCCCTGCGCCGGCGCCGGAAGCTGCGCCCGGCGGCGGATGATCGACACCGGGATCGAGAAGAACCCGTTGGCTTCGGGCGTCGAGTAGACGATCCCGGCCAGGCGGCCGGCCGGCCTGAGCGCGCGCCGCATGCCGGCGAAGGCGGCCTGCTGGTCGGGGAAGTAGATGAAGCCGACGCGCGAGATGACCGCGTCGAACGTGCCCGGCGGCACGTCCAGCTGCTCGCCGTCGAGCACGCGGGTCTCGACGTTGCGCAACCCGGCTTCGCGTGCGCTGCGCTCGGCGAAGGCGAGGATGTTGCTGGAGATGTCGGTGGCCAGCACATGACCGTCGGGCCCGGCGCGCCGGGCCGCCGCGAGCGTCTGGCCCCCGGCGCCGGCTGCCACGTCGAGCACCCGCGCCGTCCGGGCGATGCCCGCCATGTCGAGCATCGTCTCGGTCGCAACTCCGAGCCAGGCTTCGAGCGTCGGGGCCCAGCGGTGCCAGGGCTCGGCCGCGGTCTGCCATTGGTCGGTCGTCGTGCGCTTGTAGGCGAGCGGGTCGAAGGGCTCGGTGCTCATGTCGACTTCCGACCTGCGGTTCGCATCGCGGCGCCAAGCATCGCACTGCGTCCGTCGAAGGGGAGAGGGCCGTGTCCACTCGGGGCGGCGATGAGTTCTCGCGGCGCCCGCCGTCTGAGCCGCGATGACCGACAATGACCGGATGAGCGTCCCGGGCGCCTCGACGGACTCGCTGTGGCCGCGGGTCGGCGCGCTGCCGCTCGTCGTCGAGGCCTGCGAGTACGACCGGCTGCACGCCGTCCTCGCCCACGGCTTCCAGCGCGTGACGACCCACGTGCGCCTCGCCGGCGCCGGCACCGACGGGCTCGGCGAGGACGTCGGCGTCCACGTCGAGGACGGGAGCTCGCTGCACGAGACCCGCCCCGCGCTGCCGCTGGAGGGCGAGTGGACGGTGGCGAGCTTCTGCGACCACCTCGCCACCCTCGAGCTCTGGCGCCGGCCGCCGGAGTGGGAGCTGGCCCGGCGCTTTCGCAACTGGGCGTTCGAGTCGGCGGCGCTGGACCTCGCGCTGCGGCAGGCCGGCCGGGCCCTGCACGACGTGCTCGGGCTCCAGGCGCGGCCGGTGCGGTTCGTCAACTCGCTCGGCCTCGGCGAGCAGCCGTCCTTCGAGCACCTGCGCCGGCGGATCGCCCGCTCGCCCGGGGTGCGCTTCAAGCTCGACGCGCAGGCCACCTGGACTCCGGCCCTCGTCGACCAGGTCGCGGCGACCGCCGCGGTGGACACGATCGACTTCAAGGGCCAGTACGGCATCGAAGTCGAGGACCCGGAGGCGCTGCTCGCCCTCTACGACCGCGTGCTCCCCGCCTTCCCGGACGCCTACCTGGAGGATCCGCACGACCTGCCCGGCATCGCCGAGCGGCTCGGCGACCACCTCGACCGGGTGTCCTACGACGCGCCCGTCCGCGGCCCCGAGGACATCGGCGCGACGCCGCTGCGCGGGCGCGTCGTCAACGTCAAGCCGTCGCGCATCGGCGGCCTGCGCGGGCTGTTCGGCGTCTACGCGCGCTGCGCGCGCGAGCGGCGGCCGATGTACGGCGGCGGCATGGGCGAGCTCGGCGTCGGCCGCGGGCAGATCGAGCTGCTCGCCGCGCTGTTCCACCCCGACGCGCCGAACGACGTCGCGCCCAGCGCCTACAACGAGGACGACCCGTCGGAGCCCCTCCCGTCCAGCCCGCTCGCGCCGCGACCCGCGGCCGCCGGCTTCCGCTGGGCGGCGTAGGTCCGCCGCAACGGGCGTTCAGCGGCAGCGGGGCGGAGCCATTGCTGTGTCATACGCGCTAGCATCGTCCGTATGACGATGCTGAGCTTCCGCGTCCCGGACGATGAGGCGGCCGAGGTTCGGCGGTGGGCCGAGGCGTTGGGAATGGATCGCTCGGAGATCCTGCGTGACGCGCTTCATCGTCACCTGGTCGTGTTGAGCAGCGAGCGCGATGCGGACGCCTGGGAGCGGATGCCGTTGACGGAGTCCGAGCGATCCCTCGCCGAGATCGCCGATTGGGGCCCGGCCGAGGACTGGGCCGACTGGCGCGATGCAGCGCGGTGAGATCTGGTTCGCGGCGACGCCCGGGGGCGATCGTCCCGTGTTGGTGCTGACGCGCGACCCCGTTGCCGATCGCATCGGATCCGTCGTGGTCGCCGCGCTGACGCGAACGCGGCGCAGCCTCGTGTCGGAGCTCCTGCTCACGCCGGCGGACGACGGCGTCCCCTCGGAGTGCGTCGTCAACTTCGACAACGTGCACACGTTGCCCCGCGAAACGCTCAGGCGGCGGGTCACCGGCCTCTCGCCGAGACGGATGGCACAAGCCTGCCGGGCGTTCCGCAACGCCGTCGGCTGCTGAGCGCCACGACCGGCAAGGCGCGCCCCCGGGCGGGAGGCTCGGGGGGCGCGCCCTTGTGTCCTACGCCGAGACGCGCGTCTCCCGCACGCTGCCGACGACGCTCTCCTGGGGGTCGATCACCCCGAGATCCTCGACGACCTTGAACGCGCCGTCGTTCGCCTGGGCGATGTACATGTTCAGGCGGACGTGGTGCTGGCCCGGCACCATCGCGGCCGGCCCGCCCGGGCCCCGGGGGATCGTCGCGTGATCGAGTGCCTCGATCACGTCGTCCTGCTCGAGCGAGCCCGCCTCGTTCACGGCGGCCTCCCAGAGCTTCAGGCCGCGGTACAGGCCCGAGCAGGCGCTCCCGGCCGTGAACTTCGCGCTGCCCGCGAACAGCTCGTCGTAGCGGGCGAGCAGCGCCTTGCTGAACGGATCGCCGACGTCCTCGTAGTAGTCGAGGCAGCTGTAGAGGCCCTCGACGTGCGCGGCCGGCACCAGGTTGAGGAAGTTCTCGTCGAAGTACGTGCAGACGAGGTGACCGCCCCGGGCGGAGAAGCCGGCGTCGTGGAGCAGCTCGAGGAACGGCGGGAGGCCGGGTGGGACGATCGTGTTGAACACGACCTCTGCGCCGCTGGACATGATCCGCTCGACGGTCTCGCGGTAGTCGGTGTGGTCGAGGGGGAAGTACTCCTCGCCGACGATCGCGCCCCCCTGCGCCGCGACGGCCTCACGGACCTTCGCGTTCAGCACGTGCGGCCAGATGTAGTCGGCGGAGGGCAGGTAGAACGTCCTGGCTCCGGTCCGCTGCATCAGCCACGGGATGAGCGGCTCGATCTGCTGCGCCGGCACCGGGCCGGTGCAGAAGATCAGCGGGTCGCACTCCTGCCCCTCGTACTGCTCGGGGTAGATGTAGAGCGTCCGGCCGTCCACGACGGCGGGGCCCTTGATGGCCTGCCGTGTGGAGCTGTAGATGCCGCCCAGGATCACGTCGACGTGATCCTGCTCGACGAGCTTGGTCGCCGCGGCCTGCGCCGCGCCGTCCTCGGTGGCGCTGTCCTCGAGGTGCAGCTCGAGCTGTCGCCCCAGGAGGCCGCCGCGGGCGTTGATGTCGTCGATCACCATCCGGGCCACGTTCGCGTTGGCGATGCCCATGAACGAGAGCGCGCCCGTCTGGTCCGTGATGACCCCCACCTTGATGGGGGCGACCGATGCTGTTGACTGCTGCATGGCGATTTCTCCGATCTAGGCGTCGTAGCGGCCGCCGAGCTCCGCGACCTGGGGCCTGCTCGTGTGCCCGGCGTCCTGCATGATCGGCGGGACCTCGGGGTCGGAGGCGAACCGCTGCCATCCCTCCGCGTCCCAGTCGAAGATCACCCAGACGCGGTCGTCCTCGTTGGGGTCGCGGAACACGACCGCGCCCTTGGACCCGTGCTGCCGTCGCTTCTCGGCGCTCGTCGTCGAGAAGATGGCCGTGAAGCGGTCGAAGTCCTCGACCGTCGTCGTTGCCAGGAGCATCGTTCTTCCCCTCTGTGACCCGGCGCCGCCGATCGGCGCCGATGGTCAGGCGACTATCTGCCCCGGCCGGCCGGGCGGCATCGGGCGAACGCCCTATGCGGTGTGGACGAGGTCGTGCTCGAAGGCCCAGAGCGTGGCGGCCGCCCGGCTGCGGACGCCCACCTTCTCGTAGACGTGCTGGACGTGGTGGCCGACCGTCTTGGCCGAGATCCCGAGGTCCTCGGCGATCGCCCGGTTGGATGCGCCGCGCACGAGCACCAGGAGGACCTCGAGCTCGCGCTCGGTCAGCGCGGCGGGCAGCTCGCGAGGCCGCTCCCGGACGCGGTGGCCGCCCGCGCCGAGCACGGCGTCGACGGCGTCGGCGCACAGCCGTCCCGCCTCGGCCTCGCGCAGCAGCTCCTCCTCCGCCGCCGGGCCGTCGAGCGCCGGCCGGTGCGGCCGCGGCTCGCGCATGGCGCTGTAGCAGTCGGCGGCGGCGAGGACGCGGGCGGCCGGGTCGAGGCCCGTCCCGCGGGTGCCGCGGTGGTACCCGGAGCCGTCGAGCCGTTCGTGGTGCGAGCCGGCCAGGCGCCCGATCGGGGCCAGCGCCGGCGACTGCGCGAAGGCGCGCTCGGTGAAGTGCGGGTGCATCCGCACGTGCTCCCACTCCCCGAACCCGAGCGGTCCCGGCTTCTCCCAGATCGCGTTCGACACGCCGACCCGGCCGAGGTCGTGCGCGAGCGCGGCGCGCCGCAGGAAGGTGACCGAGTCGGTCTGGAGGCCCATGCGCCAGGCGGCGGCCTCGGCGAGGTCGGCCACCCCGGTCGAGTGCTCGCGCAGCCACGGCGACTTCAGGCCGCTGATCGCCGCGACCGCGGCGAACGCGGCGTCGATCCGGTCGCCGGCGATCCACTGCAGCGGCGTCGGCTCGCTCTCGAGCGCCTGGTCCCACATCCGGGTGTCGTCCAGCTCGGCGAGGAGGTCGTCGAAGCTCCGCGTGGCGAGCTCGGCCAGCCGGGGGTCGTACGCGGCGCCGCTCCGGCGCTCGACCACGGCGTGGGCCTCGTCGGGTCCGGCGGCGGAGAGGAAGAGGGACACGTCCCTCGCCACATGCAGGAGGCGCATCGGCAACGGGATCGCGTCCTCGGCGATGGCCGGGAACCCCCGTCCGTCCCAGCGCGCGAAGACGTACTCGAGCGCCGCCTGGACGTCCGCGCCGAGGCCGAGCCACCCCGCGAACCGCTGCGCCACCTCGCACATCATCGAGAACGCCTCCCGCGCCCTCGGGCCGGCGTTGGCGATGGCCTCCTGGATCAGCGTGGCGCGCACCTCCGGGCTGCGGCCGGCACCGACGTGCGCCTCGTAGAACGCGAGGATCTGCGCGGGATCGGTCGGGTCGACGAGGTAGAAGGCGGCCCTGTGCGCGATGTCGTCGCCGTACAGCTGCGTCGCCTCGTGCCCGTTCGACGTGCACCCGGAGGCATGGAGCAGCGCGACGTAGTACGTGTCCGAGAGCTCGTGCGCAGACGCGCCGGCGAGCTCGCCGAGACGGACCGCGAGCACCGCGGTGCGCAGCGCGTGCTCGAGCGGCTGCCCGGTGCCGAGGTCGGTGGCGATCGACAGCGCGCCGACCACCTCGGCGGCACGGATCGGCCGCTCGACCGAGGGCAGCGCTGCTGCGACCGTTCCGGGATCCCCCATCCCCACGGCGGCACCCTACCCCGGTCGGCCGGTGCGTTTCCACACGCGAGACGGGAGTGGCGTTCATCGCGGCGAGCTCATGGCGGGACGGAGGAGACGTGGCACGGCCGGCGATCGGGCATACGCAGGGCGTGATGATCGCGACACGTGGCGCGTCGCGGGTCCGCGGGCAGCTCGACGCCGACGACGCGACCGAGGGGAGCCTGTGCGAGGGCATCCCGGAGGAGGCGTGCACCGACGCCCCGCGCAACTTCACGCTGAACGCGATCAACGGGGCGTGCACGAAGACGGCCGAGCAGCTCGCGAGCCCCGGCGTCGTGCTGCCGCTCCTGCTGGTGGCCGTCGGCGCGCCGGTCGGGCTGGCCGGCGCGCTGGAGCCCGTGCGGCGCGGCGCGAGCCTGCTTCCCGGCCTGATCGTGTCCGGGCGGATGCGGGCATTCGAGCTGCGCAAGGGCTTCTGGGTCGCGGCCGCGGTGGCGCAGGCGGCGACGCTCGTCGTGAGCGCGGTGGCCGCCGCCGCGCTGTCGGGTGCCCTCGCCGGCGTCGTGGTCGTGGCGATGCTCGCGCTGTTCAGCCTGGCGAGCGGCGCGGGGTCGGTGGCGTTCGGGGACGTCATGGGCAAGACGATCGTCACGCGGCGCCGGGGGCGCCTGCTGGGGCTGCGAGCGGCCGCGGGCGGGGTTGTCGCGATCGTCGTGGGCGGCGCGCTGGCGGCCACGCTCGGTGCGCAGGCCGCCCGCGGCACGTTCGTCGCGCTGCTGCTGGCCTCGGCGGCGCTGTGGGCGCTCGGCGCGTGGCTGTTCACGCTCATCCGCGAGCCGCCGGGCGCGGTCGCCGGCGGCCGCAGGCCACTGGCGGAGGCGCGCGCCGGCGCCGCGCTGCTCCGGCGGCTCGCGGGCTTCCGGCGCTTCCTGCTGGCCCGCGGGCTGCTGGCGGTGACCGAGGTGGCCGTGCCGTTCTACGTGCTCGCCGCGCGCGAGGCCGGGGTCGACGCCTCCGGGCTCGGCGCGTTCCTGGTGGCGTCGGGCGTGGCCGCCGTGGTCAGCAATCCCGTGTGGGGACGGGTCACCGACCGGGCGTCCGACCGCGCGGTCATGACCGCGGCGGGCGTCATCGGCGCGCTGGCGGCGGCGCTCGCCGCCGGCCTGCTGCTCGCCGACTCCGGGAGCGAGACGGCCTACGCCGCGGTCGTCTTCGTCGCCGTCGCGGCACAGGAGGGCGTGCGGCTCGGCCGCAAGGCGTACCTGGTGACCGCCGCGCCGCCCAAGGAGCGCCCGCTCTACGTCGCGCTCGCGAACACCATCATCGGCGTCGTCATGATCGGCCTCGCGCTGCTCGGCGTGGTCGCGCAGGTCGCAGGCGTGCCGGCCGCCGTGGGCGCCGTGCTCGGCCTCTCGCTGCTGGGGGTCGCCGCGACGCGCCGGGTGCCCGAGCCCGAGGACATGACCCCCGCGCGGCCGCCCGGCTGACCCGGCTCCGGGGGGACGCGATCGAGCGGGCGGCCGCCGGACAGGTTTCGCCGGCGCCCGCCCGCGCAACAGCGGGGGAGTGCCGGGGATCCTGCACTTCGCGCTGCGCCGACCGCGAGCGGGACGGTGACCGAGCCGCGCCGCCGGGTCCGGGCGCTCGGCGTCAACCACGTCGCGCTCGAGGTCGGCAGCGTCGACGCCGCGTTGGAGTGGTGGTCGCGGTTCGTCGACGTCGAGCTGCGCGGGCGGCGGCCCCGGATGGCGTGGATCGAGCTCGGCGACCAGTTCATCGCGCTGAGCGAGCCGCGCTCGCAGCCGGCCGACGACGGTCGCCACTTCGGCCTGGTCGTCGACGGCAAGGAGCGGCTGCGCGCGGCCCTGCGGGAGGCCGGCGTGGACGTTCCCGCGGCCGGCTCGCTGCGC
>JAICJK010000499.1 GCA_025928415.1 Solirubrobacteraceae bacterium
CCCGGCCCCGCCGCTCAGGCCGTGCCGCCGCCCCCCGCACCCGCGCCGGCCCCGGCGCCCGTGGACCTCCCGCCCCAGGTCACGCCGGCCGATCCGCTGCCGGGCGACGTCCCCGTCGCCGGCGCGCAGGACCAGCAGCGCACGACGGGCACCAGGAAGGCCGCGGACGGCACGCGGACCGACGCCGCCACGGCGCCGAAGCCCAAGCATCACAAGGCGTCGCCCGAGGCCGGCGGCGGCGCGCCGACCCCGGCCGACCCCAGCTTCTCGTTCGCGATCCCCGGCCCCGCCCCGATCGGCGTGCCCAACTTCTTCATCGAGAAGTTCCGGATCCCGCCGTTCCTGCTGCCGATCTACCAGGCGGCCGGCATCCAGTACGGCGTGCGCTGGGAGGTCCTGGCGGCGATCAACGAGATCGAGACCGACTACGGGCGCAACCTCGACGTGTCGACGGCCGGCGCCGTCGGCTGGATGCAGTTCCTGCCCTCGACGTTCAAGCGCTGGGGCGTCGACGCCAACGACGACGGCCAGAAGGACCCGTACAACCCGGTCGACGCGATCTTCTCGGCGGCCCGCTACCTCAAGGCGGCCGGCGCCGCCACCGACCTGCGCAAGGCGGTCTTCGCCTACAACCACGCCGGCTGGTACGTCAACAGCGTGCTGCTGCGCGCGCAGCTCATCGGCGGGCTGCCCGCGGACCTGATCGGCTCGCTCAGCGGGCTGACCCAGGGCCACTTCCCCGTCCACGCCACGGCGCGCTACGCCGACGACGTCACGGCGAAGGACGCGCGCAAGCGGGTGGCCAAGGGCGCCAACGCCGCCGTCCCGATCAGCGGCGACGCGCACCGCAAGGCCGTCGACATCTACGCCCGCGCCGGCAGCCCGGCGATCGCCGTCCAGGACGGCAAGATCGTGCGGATGGGCCACAACCGGACCCTCGGCACGTTCGTCCAGCTCCGCGACGTCTACGGCAACACCTACACCTACGCGGGCCTGAAGAAGCTGGCCAAGGCGCACCCGGTGCCCAAGGAGCGCCGGATCTCGCGCTCGGCCGTGCGCCACGAGCTGGACCTCCCGAAGAAGGACCCGGCGCCGACCGCCCCGGCGACCGCGGGCACCCAGGTCCACTCCCACGCCGCGCCGGCGCGCACGGCGGCCCGGCGCACCGCGGCCGCACCCGCCGCGGCCCAGGCGACCGACGTCAAGACGGGCAAGGAGCGCCTGTTCGCCAACCCGGCGCGCCCCAACGCCCTCCGGGCCGGCGGGGAGCAGCAGCTGCTGGCCGACCGGGCCGCCGCCAAGGGCAGCGCGGTCTTCAAGAGCTACTTCACCGAGGTCTACGGCCTGAAGGCGTCGGACGTCACGATCAAGCCCCTCAAGGTCGGGTCGAGGGTCATCGCCGGGACGATCCTCGGGCGCCTGGGCACGACGTCGGCCAAGCGGGCGCCGCACGTCCGCTTCGAGATCCGCCCGGCGGGCAAGGACGCCCCCCTGATCGACCCCAAGCCGATCCTCGACGGCTGGAAGCTGCTGGAGTCCACCGCGATCTACCGCGCCGCGGGCAAGAACCCGTTCTTCGGGCCGGACGCCAAGAACCCGTCGATCGGCCAGATCCTGCTGATGAGCAAGGAGGCGCTGCAGCGCCGCGTCCTGGCCGACACCCGCGTCAACGCCTACGCCTGCGGGCGCCGTGACATCGAGGCCGGCGTCGTCGACCGTCGCGTGCTGGCCACGATCGAGTTCCTCTCGGCCTCCGGCCTGGACCCGACGATCACCTCGCTGCGCTGCGGCCACGGCGTGCTCACCTCCTCGGGCAACGTCTCCGAGCACTCGACCGGCACGGCGGTGGACATCGCCGCGATCAACGGGATCCCGATCCTCGGCCACCAGGGTCCCGGCTCGATCACCGACATCACGATCCGGCGGCTGCTGACGCTGCAGGGCACGATGAAGCCGCATCAGATCATCTCGCTGATGACCTACGACGGCACCGACAACACGCTGTCGCTGCCCGATCACGCCGACCACATCCACATCGGGTTCCGCCCGCTCTACGGGTCCAACACGAAGCTGAGCCGGCAGCTCGACTCCGTGCTGAAGCCGGGCCAGTGGACGAAGCTCATCGACCGCCTGGGCGCGATCGACAACCCGACCGTGCTCACCTCGCCGTCGAAGTACGCGATCGACGCCCGGCCCCGCAAGGACGGCCGGGCCAGCGACGCGCACAAGGGCGAGTAGGGCCCGCGGGCGCCGTGGGCGACCGGGCGGGCGGGTCCGCCTCCGGGTCGGGCCCCCCGCTCTTCGGCTTCGTCCAGTTCGAGTTCCCGTTCCGGATCGGCCCGGCGGACGGTCGCTACGTCCTGCGCGGGCACGCCGGCGTGGCGGCCCACGTGCTGGTGCTGGCCACGCTGGGGAGCGCCGAGCGCCGCCTGCTGCCGCGCCGCCGGCGGTCCCGCACGGTCGCGCCCGGTCCCGGGCCGGAGCCCGTGCCGACCTCCCGCGCGACGCCCATCGGCGCCGTGCCGCTCGGCTCGGCGGCGGCCGCCGGGGCCTGGCGCTCCGGCGCCGAGGCGGAGGTGCAGG
>JAICJK010000466.1 GCA_025928415.1 Solirubrobacteraceae bacterium
CATCAGGTCCTCGGCCGTGTCGCCCGTCCAGACGCCGACCTTGCCGCTGTCGGGATAGGCGGTAGCGGTCGGGAGGACGACGGTCGACCACATCACCACGCGCGCCGGCTCGCCGGCGTCGTTGCGGACCTGGTGGGCGCCGGCCGGCCCGCGCGGGAAGAAGGCGACGTCGAGCGGGACGAGCTGCTCGGTGCCCTCGGGGGTGCGCAGCGACGGGCGCCCCGCGAGCACGAGCAGCCACTCCTCCTCGCCGTACTCGTAGTGGTAGGGGCAGATCGCCTGCCCCGGGGGCAGCTCGTAGACCGTGGTGCCCGTCTGCTGCGCGCCGACCTCGGGGCCGAGGCGCGCGACGCCGCAGCGAAAGCCGTCGGGGTCGACGGGGTCGTGGGTGAACGCCGGATCGGAGATGGGGACGATGCGCCGCATGGGCGCATCGTCCCCGACAGCGCTCAGCGGTGGTGCGCCTTCTTGCGCGCCGCGTCCGCGGGGTCGACGTACTCCTGGTCGTCGTCGGAGTGCTTGGACGCCTTGCCGCCGACCTGCGCCAGGAACGGCGTCAGGTTGTCGACGAAGTCGTTGTCCGGGTCGGCGGTGATCGGGTCCACGTGCGAGTAGCCGTCGGCGCGGTCGACGAGCGTCAGGTCGTCGCTCGGGATCCGCGACTGCGCCGCCAGCGCCCGGGCGGAGTCGAGCACCCGCCGCCCGCCGAGGTGGGCGCCGAAGGCGTAGATCCGCAGGCCCTGCAGGTCGGCGCCGTGCGTGGCGTGGACGTCCAGCACGCCCTGCGCCGGGTTGGCGTTGCCGTTGCCGACCGCGCCCGCGTCGAGCGTCAGGCGCTGCGGGTGGAACCACGCGGTCCCGTCCAGGCTCTTCAGCCCGGTGCCGAAGAACGCGTCGGCGACGCGCTGGATCGGGCTCAGCTCGCCCTCGCGGTCCCAGCCGCGCGGGTCGCCGCTGGTGGCCACGTGCCCGGCGTGGACCTGTGCGGCGGCCAGGCCGGGCGGCGACGTCTCGCTGTCGAGCGCGAAGCCGTAGCCGGCCTCGTTGGTGACGCGATCGGGACCCTTCAGGAACGCCGGCAGCAGCGGCCAGGTCTGCAGCAGCGACGGGGCGTTGGGGTCGAGCTTGGTCAGGCCCGCGCCGACGATGTTGAACAGCCCGGCGAACGGCGCCGGGATGCCGCCGAAGACCAGCCACGGCGAGGCGGTCGGCGCGTTGAGCGCCGCCAGGCTCGCGGTCGCGGCGTCGGCCGTCACCGGCGGCCCGGAGCCGCCGTCCATGTACACGAGGCCCGAGAGGTCCTTGGCGCCCGCCTTGCCGTGGAAGTCCCAGGTCGCGTAGGCGGTCGTGATCGTGCCGCCGAGCGAGTGCCCGCCGAGGACGACCTTGCCGTGCAGCTTCCTGGCCTGGCGGACGACGCGCTGGATGTCGCCGACCGCGACCTGCATGCCCCACTGCTTGGCGAACGCGACGTCCGCGTCGGCGGGCGCCGTGTAGTGCTTGGTGATCGCCGGGTTGGTGAGGTAGCCGAGGTAGTAGTCGAAGAGCTGCTGCGGCGTGGCCTTGCCGGCCTTCGCGGCGTCGGCCATCGACTGGTCCTCGAGCAGGTTCTCGCGGCGCTCGACCGACCAGACCTGCCAGTCGGGGTTCTTGGCGGTGATCGTCTTGGCCAGCGGCTCGAAGTACGCGGCGCTGGCCGACGTGCCCGGGATCATGATCAGCACGTTGCGCGCCTTGGACCTGCCGGTCTCCAGGATCCCGACCTTGTCGTACTTGGCCGGCGTGGCCGGGGCGTCGTAGCCCTTGATGCGCTCGAAGCGCACCGACGCGCCCGCGCTCGGCGCGGCCGCCGCCAGCGCCCCGGCGCTCACCGCCGCGAGCAGCCCGATCCGTGCCTTGGCTCCCACCCTCATGCCGGCTCCCTCCTCGACCCTGCGACAACGCGGACCCCGCCGACGCTACCGGCGCCCGCAGCCCCGATGCAACCGGGGTGCCGGGGCGCCGCGGCCGCCGCCGCGCCGCCGCGCCGCGTACCCTTCGCCGCCCATGGCGGAGATCGTCCCAGGGGACATCGTGCTGGCCCGTGAGTCGTCGGGGCGCTTCCACGCGGTCGTCCGCGGGGTGCGCCTGGGGCGCCTGACGGTCGAGCGCTGGGACGGGCGGCCGTCGCGGCCGGTGCCGCTGCGCGACGTGCTGGAGGTCTTCAAGCCCGCGGGGCGGCCCGACGCGGGCGGCCTGGCGGTCGAGCGGCTGCGGCCGACGGCGCAGATGCGCCTCGACCTGCGCGCCGACGAGCCGTGAGCGCCGCGGCGCCCTGCCGCCTCGGGCTCGTCGCCCTGGGCGACTCGATCACCTACGGCGAGGGCGGGATCGTGCTCGGCGTCGACGGCCGCTCGTGGGCGCTGTGGCTGGCGATGGCGCTCGAGCTGCCCTACTCGAACTTCGCGGTGCCCGGGGTCGACGCCGCGCACGTCGTCGCCCGGCAGCTTCCCCGCGTGCGCGCCGACTACGACCTCGCGTGCCTGTACATCGGCGTCAACGACGTGCGCGCGGCCGACTGGGACGCCGGGGCCTACGAGCGCGACCTGCGCGCGGCGCTGGCCGGCGTCCGGCCGCGGGCCGCGCGGACGCTGGCCTGCACGCTGCCCCTGGACCTCGGCCGGCCGCCGGCGGGGCCGAAGGTGCGCGCGATCAACGCCATCGTCCGGTCGGCGGCGGCCGCGCACGACGCGGTGGTCTGCGACCTGGAGGACCTGGCGGGCTGGCGGCTCGTGCTGCCGGACGCCGTGCACCCGACCGCGCTCGGGCAGCTCGAGATCGCCGATCGCGCCG
>JAICJK010000341.1 GCA_025928415.1 Solirubrobacteraceae bacterium
CGGGCCGGATCCCCGGGTCGGCGGCGAAGGCGCCCATCCGCACGGCCACGATGGCGGCGTCGCCGGGGTCCTGGGCCCACAGCGCCGACCCGCAGGCGCCGCAGACGACCTTGTCGAAGCCGTCGCCGGGCGACCAGCGACGCAGGTGCGCGTGGCCCTCCACGACGCGGAACGACCCGCGCTGGGTCAGGGCCGACGGCGCGGCGGCGGTGCCGGTGCGGCGCTGGCAGCGCGTGCAGTGGCAGTAGATCGCGCCGGCCAGCGGCGAACCGACCTCGAAGCGGACGGCGCCGCAGCCGCAGCCGCCGGTGAGTGGGAGCGTGGCGGGATCGGACACCGGTTGAGCCTAGTCCAGCGATCCCGTCGGGATGCGTCTGATGCCCGCGGAGGTCGTGGCATACTGATGGCATGGCTCGCACACGCCTGAGCACGACCGTCGATGGCGACCTCCTCGACGGCGCACGGCGCGTGCGCGCGGGCATCACCGACGCCGCGCTCATCGACGAGGCCCTCAGAGCGCTGCTGGTCCGCCACCGCAGGGCCGAGGTGGATGCCGGCTACGCCGCGTACGACGCGCATCCGCTCGACGAGCCCGACGCCTGGGGCGACCTCGCGTCGTTTCGCAGAGCAGCAGCGGCCTCATGAGCGAGCTTCCGGCCCGGGGGGAGCTCTGGTGGTGCGAGCTCGCCGACAGCGGGCGGCGGCCCGTCGTCGTCCTGTCCCGCGACGCGGCGATCCCACGACTGCGACGGGCACTGGTCGCACCGTGCACGACGACGATCCGGGCGCTCGCCAGCGAGGTCGTCCTCGAGCCCGGCGAGGACCCGGTTCCTCATCGCTCGGCCGTCAACCTGGACTCGGTCGAGAGCGTCTCGGTCGCCGTGCTCGTCCGGCGTCTCGGCCGGCTGGCGGATGCCCGCATGCGCGAGATCTGCGGCGCTCTCGAGGTCGCCGTCGACTGCTCGGGCTGACGCCGCGGGGTCGCCCCGAGCCGCCGCTCAGGCGTCCACGCGGGCCGGTGCCGCCTCGCGCTGCGCCGCCGGGCGCGGGATGCGGCCCAGGACGGTGACCGCCAGCAGCGCGCCGGCCAGGCCGAAGCCGCCGCCGACGACGAAGGCCCGGTGGAAGCCCGTGGTCAGCGCGTCGCTCGCACCGGCGCCCGCGCGCACGAGGTCGGCGGTGCGGCCCTGGGCCAGCGTCGCCAGCACGGCCAGGCCGAGCGAGCCGCCGACCTGGCGCGAGGTGTTCACCAGCCCCGACGCGAGGCCGGCCTCGGCGCGCGCGACGCCGCTGGTCGCGGCGATCGTCACGGGGACGAAGGCGAGGCCGATGCCCAGCGCGGTGATCAGCGACGGCCCGAGGACGTCCAGCAGGTAGGTGCCGTCGGTGCGCACGAGGCCGAAGAGCAGCATCCCGATGCCGATGCAGGTCATGCCCGTCGCCAGCACGGTCCCCGCCCCGAGCCGCGCGACCAGGCGCCCGGCCATCGTCGAGGCGGCGATGATCGCCGCCGTCATCGGCAGGAAGGCGAGGCCCGCCTCGATCGGCGTGTAGCCCAGGACCTGCTGCAGGTAGAGCGAGACGAAGTACCACATGGCGAACACCGACGCCCCGAGCGCGAAGACCACGAGGTTGGCGCCGGCGACGGTCCGCGACTCGAAGATGCGCAGCGGGACGAGCGGGCGGTGGGCGAAGCGCCCCTCGATCGCCAGGAAGCCGCCGAGCAGGGCGAGGCCCGCGGCGAGCGTGGCCAGCGTCGTGACCGACGTCCAGCCGTTGACGTCGGTCCGCACGATCCCGAAGGTCAGGACGATCAGCCCCGCGGTGACGCTCAGCGCGCCCGCGAGGTCGAACTCGCGGCGGCCCGCGGAGGCCGGGGCGCTCTCGGCGATGACGCGGCTCGCCGCGACGGCGGCCACGGCGCCGATCGGCACGTTGACGAGCAGGATCCACTGCCAGCCCAGCAACTCGGTCAGCACGCCGCCGAGCAGGCCCCCCGCCGCGCCGCCGGCGCCGCCCATCGCACCCCAGGCGGCCAGCGCGCGGTTGCGCTCGGCGCCCTCGGCGAAGGAGGTGGTCAGGATCGAGAGCGTCGCGGGCGCGACGATCGCGCCGCCGAGGCCCTGGACGCCGCGGGCCACGACGAGCATCCCCTGGCTGGTCGACAGCGCGCCGGCCAGCGAGGCGAGCGCGAACAGCGCCAGGCCGGCCACGAAGACGCGGCGCCGGCCGAGCAGGTCCGCCGCGCGGCCGCCGAGCAGCAGGAAGCCGGCGAAGGTCAGCGTGTAGGCGTTGACGACCCACTGCAGGTCGGTCGCCGAGAAGCCCAGGTCGTCGCGGATCGACGGCAGCGCGACGTTCACCACGGAGACGTCGAGGATCACCATGAACTGCGCCAGGCAGCACAGGACGAGGATCAGGGTCTTGCGTCGTGCGTCGTCCGGTGATTGCATCGGCAACAAGTTAGCAAGCCTCCGCAACGCGCCGGCCTCCGACGGCCGCTGCGACCCGCCGTGGAGGCGGGCCGCCGGCAGCTCGCCGCTCAGGCGAAGACCCGCTCACGGCCCGCCTCGTCACGCTCGGCGTCCTCGGCCTCCGCGTCGCCGAGCGGGCGCCCGGCCTCGTGGCGCAGGTGCGGCAGCCAGTCCAGCCAGCGCGGCAGGTACCAGTTCGCGTCGCCCAGCAGCGTCATCGTGGCCGGCAGCAGCACCGCCCTGACGATCGTCGCGTCGAGCAGGATCGCGACGGCCAGGCCGACGCCCATCTCCTTGAACTCCAGCGCGCTGAGCGTCGCGAAGATCCCGAACACCGCCACCATCACGATGGCCGCGCTCGTGACCGTGGAGGCGGTCTGGCGGATGCCGTGGTCGACGGCCTGGCGCGTGCCCATCCCGCTGTCGAAGGCCTCCCGCACGCGGCTGAGGATCAGCACGTGGTAGTCCATCGACAGCCCGAACAGGATCACGAACAGGAACATCGGCAGCCACGCGGTCACCGCGCCGTTGGAGTGGAAGCCCAGCAGCCCCTCCAGGTGGCCCTTCTGGAAGACCCAGACCAGCACGCCGTAGGACGCGCCCACGGAGAGCAGGTTGAGCACGATCGCCTTGATCGGGATCACGATCGACCGGAAGGTCAGCAGCAGCAGCAGGAAGGCCAGCGTCAGCACGAAGGCGAACACGATCGGCGCCCGGGACTTCATGAGGTCCGTGAAGTCCTTGGACCCCGCGGCGTCGCCGGTGACGAACGCCTGGGCGCCGGGCAGCCGGCCGACGGTCTGCGGCACGACGGTGTCGCGCAGCGCGGCCAGGGCGGCCAGCGAGGCGTCGTCGGCCCCGTCGCCCTGGATCGGGATGTCGACCTGCGCGATCTGCCGGTCGGGCGAGACGTCGACGGTGACCGGGGTCTCGGCCTTGCCGGTCGCCAGCGCGCGGCGCTCGAGCTGCGCGATCGACCGCCGGACGGCCGGCGTCGTCACGTCCTTGGCGTGCACGACGACCACGGCCGGGATCTGCCCGCCCGGGAAGGCGGCCTGCATGCGGTCGTAGACGTGCATGACCTCGAGGTTGCGCGGCAGGTCCTTGGTCCCCGAGTTCGCGGTGTGCATGGAGAAGGCCGGGATGGCCAGCGCGATCAGCAGGGCGGCGGCCGCGGCGGCCGAGACCGCCGGGCGCCGGAGCACGGCGCCGAGCACGAAGGCCCACGCGCGCCCGCCCTCGCCGTCGCGGTCGCGGCGGCGCTGCAGGGCCTTGCCGAGGAACGGGATGCGCCCGCGGTCGATCTTGTCCCCCAGGCCGGCCAGCACCGCGGGGACGACGGTCACCGA
>JAICJK010000659.1 GCA_025928415.1 Solirubrobacteraceae bacterium
TCCACGCGGCGTGATGCGCGCGCGCCCAGTCGGCGCGCACGACGCCGCGCACCATCCCGCGCAGCGCGGGCCGCGTGGCCGGTACGACGAGCGCCAAGACCAGATGGCCCGCGACGAGCACGACCGCCAGGTACATGGCCACGTCGTGCACGGCGATGCTCCCCGACAGCCGCAGCGCGGTGTTGCGCTCCCCGAGCCAGAGCAGCGTCCCGGACACCGTGAACAGCACGGCGAGGGCCGCCTGCAGCACCGCATGGATCTTCTGCCCGGCGTTGAAGCGGCCCTGCGGCGCTCTTGCGCCACGCAGCCAGCGGACGTCGTCCTCGACGAACCGCTCGAGCTCCTGCCGCGTCCGGCGCAGCGCGCGGCGGTCGCCGGCCAGCGCGATCACCACCAGGGCGGTCAGCCAGCCCGCGGCGACGCCGAGGTGGACGGCCTTGACCAGCGGGCGGTTGCCGATATGCGCGGCGAGGCTCGGCAGGTACAGCACCAGGCCGGTGCCGAGCAGGGCGAAGAAGGCGCCCGCGTGGATCCAGTGCAGCGCCCGCTCGGTCGTCCCGAAGCGCGGGACGAGCGCGCGGTCAGGCGCCGTTGGAGTGACCGACCCAGGCATCGCGGTCATAGCCGCGCTGCTCCCAGTAGCCGTCCGGCGCCACGCGGGTCACGGTGATCCGCTCGAGCCACTTGACGCCCTTGTAGCCGTACATGCGCGGCATCACGACGCGCACCGGCGCGCCGTGGTCGCGCGTCAGCGGCGCGCGGTCCATCTCGTAGGCGACCATGGCGTCGGGCGCCCGGAGCTGCTCGAGGGTCAGGGAGTCGACGTACGGGTCCTCGGCCGAGGTGAAGGTGAGCGCGCGCGCCGCGGGCTTCGGGCGGGCGAGGGCGAGCAGGTCGGCGAAGCGGACGCCGCCCCAGCGCACCCCGTCGACCGACCAGCCGGTGACGCAGTGGAAGTCCGACACCTGCTCGGCGCGCGGAAGCGCGAGGAGCTGCGAGTGGCTGAGCTCGACGGGGCGCTCGACGAGGCCGTCGATGCGCAGCCGCCAGGTCGCCGGGTCGAAGGACGGGTAGGGCGGGTTGACGGCGTAGATCCGCCAGCCGCCGCCGAACGGGATCGCGTTGCGCACCTCGTGCGGCAGCACGCTTCCGGCGTCGGACGCCGCGCGCAGCGCGGTGCCGCCCCACAGCAGCCCGGACACGCCGACCCCGACCATCCCGAAGAAGGCCCGGCGGCCGAGCAGGCGCCCGGGCGGGTCCTGTGGCTCGTCGTCCGGCGCGTGCATGACCCTTGCACGGTGGCGGACGCGCGCCTCCGGCGCCATTACGGGACGATGAACGTGCGCGGCCGGGAGAGTGGCGCGCCGGTCCGCTCGGCCTCCAGGGCGGCGCGAGAAGGACCCCGCGCGCCTCCGTCGAAGCAAGGGCCGGGCAGGTTTCGCCGGAGGGTGCGGGTTCGCGCAAGCCCGTTCGGATCGCCTCCGTCCGTCCCGCGCGATACGCTTCCCGCCGTTTTTCCGTTCGACTGCTGTGCTTGCCGTGCCCTCCTTCGGGCATCGCGGCA
>JAICJK010000655.1 GCA_025928415.1 Solirubrobacteraceae bacterium
CACCCGGGCGGCGCTGCGGGCGAGCACCTCGGACCCGTAGCCCTCCCCGCAGGCCATGTCGACCACGCGCAGGCCGCCCACCCGCGCGGCGATCCACTCGTAGACGACCAGGTGGCGCTGGTACCAGTAGTTCTCCTCCGGCACGTCGGGCAGCGTGCGCTCGCCCGTCAGGGCCAGCGGCGGGACCCCCTGCGGCTGGTTGCGCTGGAGGTAGAGCGGGGCGTCGGGCATGCGGCGTCCACCCTAGGGAACGGAACTTCAGGCGGCTCGTCCGAACGCCCGCGTTCCATCTCGCGCGCTAGCCTGCCGCGGCATGACGGCCCCGGGTACCGCGGAGGAGATCCGCGACGTCAACACGCGCTACCACGACGGCGCCGCGGCCGACTACGACGTCAAGTGGGGCATCGACTTCGGGCCGGTCGGGCGCGGCCAGGTGCTCGGCAAGCTGCGCAAGGTGCTCGGCAGCCCGCTGCCGCGCTTCGCGCGGTCGCTGGAGATCGGCGCCGGGACCGGCTACTTCACGCTGAACCTGCTGCAGGCCGGCGTGCTCGGCGAGGCGACCTGCACGGATATCTCCCCCGGGATGCTCGCGACCTTGGAGGCCAATGCCGGGCGGCTCGGCCTCGAGGTGGCGACGCGGGCCTGCGACGCCGAGGCGCTGCCCTTCGACGACGACGCCTTCGACCTCGTGTTCGGCCATGCGGTCCTGCACCACCTCCCGAACCTCGACGTGGCCTTCGCGGAGTTCCGCCGCGTCCTGGCGCCCGGCGGGACCGTCCTGTTCGCGGGCGAGCCGTCCCGGGTCGGCGACCGCATCGCGGCCTACCCCAAGCGCGCCGCCGGGCGCGTGGCGCCCGCCTGGCGGCGCGTGCTCGGCGCCCGGCCGGCCCCCGCGGGGCACCACGACGGCGGCTCGGCGAACCATGCGCTGGAGGGCTCGGTGGACGTCCACGCGTTCGTGCCCGAGGAGCTGCAGCGCTACGCCGCGGGCGCCGGCTTCACCGACGTGCGCGTGCGCGGGGAGGAGCTGCTGGCCAACTGGTTCGGGTGGGCCAACCGCGCTCTCGAGTCCACCGCCGAGCCCGCGGACGTCCCGTGGCTCTGGCGCCAGTACGCCTTCCGCGGCTACCTCGCGCTGCAGGAGGTCGACCGCCGCCTGCTCGAGCCCCGCCTGCCGCCCCAGATCTTCTACAACCTGATGCTCGGCGCGCGGGCGCCGCGGGAGTAGGGACGCGATCCGGACGCGCGTCAGCGTGTCGTAGCTCTCCGTTCGACGGGGACCCGGTGCGCGAGGCACCGCTTCCTGGTTTCATGGCTTCAGGCCGCGGCCGACCGTCGTCCCCCTCGCATGCACGCGCCCAGATCCTCGCTCGCAGTGCTCGCCGCGATGACGGCCCTCGCGGCGGTGCTCGCCGCCTCCCCGGCGTCCGCCGCTCCCCCCGCGACCAGCACGACCTACCAGGGCGATGCCGGCCACGCCGGCGTCGTGGACGACCCCGGGCTCGGCGGCGAGCTGCGGGTCGCCTGGCGCGCGTCGCCCGGGCAGTACTCCTCCTATCCCGTGCTGGGCGACGGCATGGC
>JAICJK010000400.1 GCA_025928415.1 Solirubrobacteraceae bacterium
TCCGTCCTGCCCTCCGGGCACTACGCCAGCGTGCTGCGCGTCGCGCCGAACCTGGGCGTGGCGCTGTCCACCGACGGCGTCGGGTCCAAGCTCGTGCTCGCCGAGCAGGCCGACCGCCTGGAGACGGTGGGCATCGACTGCGTGGCGATGAACGTCAACGACATCGTCTGCGTCGGCGCCGAGCCGATCGCGCTCGTCGACTACCTCGCCGTCGAGCAGGCCGACCCGCGCGCGCTGGCGCGGATCGCCGAGGGCCTGCGCGTGGGCGCCCAGCAGGCCAACGTGGAGATCCCCGGCGGCGAGCTCGCGATCGTGCCCGAGCTCATCCGCGGCCACCCCTCGCCGCACGGCTTCGACCTCTGCGCCACCGCGTTCGGGACCGTCGCGCTGGACGCCCTCGTCACCGGCGCGGACGCCGTCCCGGGCGCCGCGCTGATCGGCCTGCCGAGCAGCGGCGTGCACTCCAACGGCTACACGCTGGCCCGCCGCGCGCTGCTCGAGGACGGGCCGGCCGGGGCCGCGCTGGGCCTCGACGCGGCACCGCCCGAGCTGCGCGGCGCCTCGGTGGCCGACGCGCTGCTCGAGCCGACGGTGATCTACGTGCGCGCGATCGTCGAGCTGCTGCGCAGCGACGTCCCGGTGCTCGGGCTGGCGCACATCACGGGCGGCGGCGTGACCAACCTGCTGCGGCTCGGCGGCGATCGCCTGGGCTGGGAGATCGAGGCGCCGCTGGGAGTCCCCCCGGTCTTCGGCCTCATCGCCGCGCGCGGCGCCGTCCCGCCCGAGGAGATGTGGGAGGTGTTCAACATGGGCTGCGGCTTCGTCGCCGTGGTCCCGGAGGAGCGCGCCCGCGACGCGGTCGCGCTGCTCGGCGCCCGCCACCCGGGCGCCGCGCGCATCGGCACCGTGACCGATGCGGGCGGGACGGTCGCGGTCGCGCCGCTCGGGCTGCGCTACACGCGCACGTAGCCCGTCGCGCCGCCGGCGTCCGGGCCGTAGGTGCGGCGCGTGACCGCGTTGGAGGAGTTGCCCTCGATCGTGTGCACCGAGCCGTCGGCGCCGACGGACTCGACGATGCCGACGTGCTCGCCGCCCCAGACCACGAGGTCGCCGGCCTGCGGGACGACGCCGGCCCCCGCGGGGATCGCCCGGCCGGTGCGCTGGGCCCAGCCGTAGAGCGCCGAGACCGAGCCGAAGCCCTGGCCGCTCTCGCCGAGCGGCGCGCCGGACTGCTGGCCCAGCCACGAGGTGAAGTACGCGCACCACGGGCCGACGCCGGCGCCCGCCGTCGCCGAGCGGTACTGGGCGATGCGCGGCGAGTCGTTGGAGCCCGGGGGCTGCTCGGCCTGCCCGACCTCGCCCTCGGCCAGGGCCACCATGCTCTGCCCCGCCGTGGCGCCCTGCGGGCCCGCGAGCCCCGGCAGGGCCGGGGCGGACAGCGGCAGGGCGACGCCCGCGCCGGGCGCGGCGGCCAGCGTGGCGGCGGCCGACCCGAGCTGGCCGGCGAAGGACTGCGTCCCCGTCGCCGGGGGCGGCGCGGCCTGGGGATCCAGGCCCGTGCGGATCTCCTGGATCCGCGTCAGGACGGCTTCGACGCTCATCGCCCCGATGATCGGCACCGCGCCGGCGATCCTGAGAACGACGAGCGGGCGGCCCGTGGGCCGCCCGCCGTCACTTCGCTGCGGGGTCCTGCTCAGTCCTACTGCAGCAGCCGGAGGACCGACTGGGGGGCCTGGTTGGCCTGCGCCAGCATCGCGGTGCCGGCCTGCTGGAGGATCTGGTACTTGGTGAGCTTGGTCATCTCGTCCGCCATGTCGACGTCGCGGATGCGGCTCTCGGCCGAGGTCAGGTTCTCCTGGTAGGTCGCCGACACGGCCTGCGTGTGCTCGAGGCGGTTGGAGACCGCGCCGAACGCCGACCGGGCGGTGGAGACGCTCTGGATGGCCGCGTCGATCGCCGACAGCACCGTCGTCTGCGCGAGGCTGAACGTCGGGACCGAGGAGGACAGCGTGATCAGCGACACGGCGATCGTCTCGCCGTCGTTGGCGCCGACCTGGAACGTCACGACGGACGCGCCGGCGTTCAGCAGCGTGATGCCGTTGAACTTCGCCGAGGTGCCGATCCGGGTGATCTCGGACTGCAGCGCCGTGACCTCGGCCTCGATCGAGGACTTGGCGTCGGCGTCGTTGGTGCCGTTGGCGTACTGCACCGACAGCTCGCGGATGCGCTGCAGCATCGAGTGCACCTCGTCGAGGTTGCCGTCCGCCGTCTGGACCATCGACAGGCCGTCCTGGATGTTGGACTGCGCCTGGGCCAGGCCGCTGATCTGACCGCGCATCTTCTCGGAGATCCCGAGGCCGGCGGCGTCATCGGCAGCGCTGTTGATGCGGTAGCCCGAGGACAGCCGCTCCATCGACTTCGACAGGTTCGCCGAGGTGCGCTCCAGCGCGGTGTGCGCGGTGAGGGCCTCGACGTTGTTCTGGATGCGAAGGGACATTGATCATCTCTCCTTGATGATTTGGTGTGTGGTCCCGGAGCGCCTCCGTGGCGCTCCTTTCTACAACCGCAATGATCGGCGCCCCCCAGGGCGACTTGAGCCGCGTCCAGCGCGGCTGGACGCTCAGGACGCCGCGCCCTCCACGGCCGCCCCGTGGAGCGCCTCGAAGCGCTTCCGGTCGACCTCGATGGTCGCCTTCAGCCAGGCCTTGAGCGCCGCATCCGGACTGCGGAGGGTCTCCGACAGCCCATGGCGGATCGTGGACGCCTCCACCAGGACGGGCGGGCGGCCGGCCGCCCGCAGGCGCACCAGCAGGTCGGTGTCCTGGTACCAGACGCGCAGGCCCGGGTGCAGGAACTCGCCGGGCCGCACCGCGAAGGCCTCGAGGGTTTCCCGCGACAGCGCGAAGCACCAGGCGGCGAAGTCGTGGCGCGAGACGCCGCCGACCGTGCGCGGGAAGGCGACGGCGGCGCCCGCGTCCAGGGCGTCGCGCAGCGGCTCCCACCAGCCCGGCTCGACCACGACATCGTCGTTGCAGACGACGGCATAGGCGCCTCGGGCGGCGCGCAGGCCGGCGTTGACCGGGGCGCTGAAGCCCTGCGGCGGGGCGCCGTTGTCGACGACGACCAGCTCGTAGGGGACCTCCGTGGCGGCCTGCAGCGCGGCGACGCAGGCGCGCAGGCGGGGGCTCGCGGCGTCCAGCGTGGGGATGACCACGGTGAGCTCGGGGTCGGCGCCGAGATGGGCGCGGGCGGCCGGCGGGCGCGGACTCACGGCAGGCCCGGCGGCCGGGCCGCGGCGCGGACCGACCACGGCGCTCCCGGCGACGGCCTCGACGCGGCCGCGGCGCGCGA